>NZ_JBSGBZ010000054.1:0-52022 GCF_053601495.1 Streptomyces sp. NPDC004721 | reverse complement strand
AAGGACCCGAAGCCCTTCGTCTGGACGAAGGACGCCGACGAGATCCTGCAACGCCTCGCCACATATCTTGATCGAATTCCCGGCGCAGGACACTAGATGATCGATTCCAAGGGGTCAGTGATCGTAGGCGGTCAATGAGCGCAGGACGAGCTGGTCGGTGTGATCGTTGTGCCAGATCGCGGCGGTCAGAGCGAGGATGCGCTGTATGACGCGGACAATCACGCCGCCCGGTGTGCGTCCTCGGTGCTGTTCGAGGTTGAGCTGGCCCTTGAAGGTTTCGTTGACCGACTCGATGACCTGCCGCAACGGCTTGAACAGCTGGGCGCCGGGTCGCTCCGGCTCGCCCGCAGGGCGACGACGTCCCGGGGCACGCCTTTTCAGCGTTTGCCTGCCATATGGCAGCCGCCGACGTGAACGGCGACAGGCGGTGAGTCGCGGTTCAGGCCGCCTTCGAGGATCCAATCGGGTGTGGCCGATCGTTGTGATCGACGACGAGAGCGGCCGCCGTGGATGACTCTCAGCGTTTCTATCTGACCGTGATGGCGGCCGGCCGTCTGGTGATGCAGGGCTGGTGGGGGAGCGAGGCGACCGCTCGCCGCAAGTTCTCGTCATGGGTGGGGGAGTACGGCACTATGCCGGCGCCCGCATCACCCTCATCGATGAGGAGCAGGGCCAGACGGTGACGACGTGGCCGGACGAGGCCTGATCGGCGACGTACGACACGGGTCGCCGTGCCTGGCCCTCGGCGGTGTCAGGACGATGCGATCGGGACGCCGGATCGGACTCGTGCTTGCAGCGCGTTCCGCCGGGGCCGCCACAGCCGGTGCCGGCTCCGTGGTTCACGAACTTGGGAACAGGGGCCCGCCTGCCATGAGGCCGCCGTCGGCCAGCAGGATGTGCCCGGTGACGTAGCTCGCCTTGTCCGAGCCTAGGAACTGGACGGCTGCGGCGATTTCCTCCGGGGTGCCGGCCCGGTGCATGGGCAGCACCGAGTCGACCGCGTCACGTGCTGTGTCGTCTCCGGTGAACCGGTCGTACATCGCGGTGCGGGTGTAGCCGGGCGCGACCGCGTTGACCCGGATACCGTGATCGGCGCCTTCGAGGGCGGCGGCCTTGGTGATGCCGACGACGGCGTGCTTGCTGCCGACGTACAAGGCCGCCCCGGGATAACCCATCAGGCCGAAGGTGGAGCTGACGTTGACGATGCTGCCGCCGCCCTGTGCCCTCATGGCCCGGAACTCGTGCTTCAGGCACAGCAGGGTTCCCTTGACGTTGGTATCGAAGGTGGCCTGGTAGGCATCGTCGGTCACCTCGGTGACAGGGCCGGGTGTTCCCTCGGTGCCGGCGTTGTTGAAGGCGACGTCGATCCGCCCGAACCGCGCGATCGCGCGGTCGACGAGGTCCCTCACCTCGGCGTCGAAGCGCACGTCGGCCCGCACGAACTCGGCCTGGACGCCGAGGCCGGCCAACTCCCCGGCAAGCTGTTCACCCGCGTCCGGGCCGCAGACCACGAGGTTCGCGCCCTGGCGGGCGTAGGCGAGGGCGGTGGCGCGGCCGATACCGGTGAGCGCGCCCGTGATGAGGACGACGGGGTCAGACACGTCAAGGTCCTTCCTGCAATCACACGGATGAGCGATGGGCATGCGGCGCGCAGCCCGCAGGCACCGGTTCCCCTCGGGCAGGGCGTATTCCGTGTGCTCCGGCAAGGAAGGTGTCCCGGCCGCGCCGGATCCAACCGCCGCATCCCTCGGACGGCAGTACGTGTTGGCCCGTACGGTTCACGGGCGGCGACCGGGACAGGCGACCCGCAGGCGGTCACATGGGCGTGAGGTGAACCGCGGGTTCGGACGGGAGCCGCCATCGGGCGCAGATCGGGAGCGGTCCGCGCGTCGGATCCCCGTCTCTCTCAACCGGGGAGCGCGCGGTGGACCGGTGCGGACGCCGGCCGCTGGTTGGCGTCCACCTCTTCCGGGCACGTACGTACCGGGTCGGCCTGCCGGGATCGTCAGCGGCCGGTTGGCGCACCGGGTCGGCAAGCCACTGGTCATCGTCGGTACGGCCATGACCGCCGTCGGGCTCGCGGCCACCTCGCTGCGCGCGTGAAAATCCCCTCCGACAACCCGGCCGACAACCGTCCGCACCCTCTGCCGCGCCTGGCGTCAGTTTGTTCGGCGGGGCTGGCCTCTCCCTGGGGCGCCGGAGGTCAACGGCGAGCGCGCGGGCGACGCAGGTGCTGCTCATGACCGATGCCGAAGCCGCCGACTGGCGCACCGCCACCGCGGCCGAAGAGAACTGACCGCACCCAGAACGCACCACGGGCCCCGGCCCCGGGTCCGCCACGTCCGACTCGAGGCAGGAATGCGGCCGATGACCTCGTGGCGCGGTCTCGTCGGCGCTCGCTGACGACAGCCTCGACGAGGCGGTGCGAACGATCAGTGCACCTGCTTGTGGGTGTAGCAGTGGTCGTCCATGCCTTGCTGGTAGCGGCAGGTCCTCATTTGAGGGGCCACGTATGGGGAGTTCCGGCGGGTGTCAGGTGGACGTTCCGCAAAGGTCTCTTGTGGACTGTTGAGGTACTTCGCCGCTGCTTCCTGAGCGCGCCGTCTCTCCTCAGGGCTTGCCGGAGTACGTTGCCTGCCTTCACGTTCAGCCTGGGACTCAGGAGCGACGTGCCCAGAACTGGCTGAGGGACCGCTGGCAGGATAATCACTGCCGCGCCTGCCCTCCTGACGCCTGGCGGACCAGCGTCCTGTCCCACTTGAGATGGAGACGGGGCCAGCGGAAAGGCCGACGCTGCCACGAGAAGTCACGGAGATCGGCCCCGCCTTGCCCCTGGCTCCGCCACTGCCGACCGACAACGGGCCGAGGTTCCGGCAGTAGACCGCAGCCCGCTCGGCGCTCAACGTGGCTGGTCGCCCCTGGCCGCGGTTACGCGCTGGGCGGCGAGCACTCGATGTCGGAGACCGTCGTGGCCGCCGAGGAGGCCTGGCCGGGTGCGGAGGCGGCGCGCTCGTCGAGCCCACGGGCGGTGTGGATCCGCAGCAGTCCTTCGATGCCGCGCAGCAGGGTCTCGCCGGCCAGGACGGGGTCGCCGAGGTAGCCGGCGCTCATCGCGCCGTCGCGGAGCATGACGAAGTGCCGCCCGGCGTGCTCGGCCTGTGCGGCCGTGATCTCGGCGAACAGTCTGGTGATCGTCTGCAGGAACCATTCGCGGTGTTGCACGATGGCACGGTGGACCGGGTGGTCGGGATCCGGGAATTCCGCTGCCGCGTTGAGGAAGGCGCATCCGCGGTAACCGGGCGAGCGGATCTGCTCGACCAGGGACGCACCGATGCCCCGCAGGATGCCGTCAGTCGGCACGTCCGCGGCCATCAGGGAGCCGATCTGGGTGCGGATCGCCAGGTCGACGCTTCCGATGTAGGCGACGGCCAGGTCTTCTTTGCTGCGGAAGTGGCGGTAGAAGGTGGCGTTGGTGACCTTCGATTCGGCGACCAGCCGGTCGACGCCCACCGTGTGGATGCCCTCCGCATAGAAGAGCTGTCCGGCGGTCCTCAGGAGCCGTTCCCGGGCCTCGGAGACTCGCCTGCCCGTGCCTGTGCCAGCTTCCGTCTTTGTCATAGCACCCATTGTAGCGGGTAGAACGCTCTCTCTTGTATTCGCGGAAAACGTATGCCAGGCTGCAAGCAAGAGAGATCGTTCTCTCTATCTCGCAAACTGGAGAACCCCATGGCATCCACCGCCTCCGCCGAGCACATCGGCGCCACGCCCGCCCTGCGCCGGCTGTACGTCATCCGCTTCGTCTTCGCCTCCGCGTGGGCCGCGCTCCTGCTGGTGTCGGGCTCCGAGCTCACCGTCGGGACCAAGCTGCTGCTGTTCCTCTATCCCGTCTTCGACGTGGCCGCGGCTGTCGTCGACGCCAGGTCGGCGCGCGCCGCCGGGCCGGTCAAGGGCCTGTACGCCAACATGGCCATCAGCGCGTTCGCCGCCGTCGGCGTCGGTGTCGCCAGCACCTCGGGCGTCGCCGACGTGCTGCGTGTCTGGGGCGCGTGGGCGGTCGTCTCCGGCCTCATCCAGCTCTTCGTGGGCGTCGCGCGCCGGTCGATGGGCGGCCAGTGGGCCATGATCGTCAGCGGCGGCATCTCGGTCCTGGCCGGCGGGTCCTTCATTCGAGGCGCCTCACAGGACGACCCCTCGCTGACCGCTCTCGCCGGCTACGCCACGCTCGGCGGGATCTTCTTCCTCGTCTCGGCGATCCGCCTGTCCCGCTCGACCCCCAGGAGTTGACCCGTGTCGACCAAGGATCGCGACGACCAGGCGCGGCCCGCGAGTCGGGATGTGCCCGACAGGGTCCGGCTCGGCGGCAGGCCGGTGCGGCGGATGGCGTTCGGCGCCATGAGGCTGGCCAGGCTGGGGGTCTGGGGGCCGCGCGCCAGATCCACGGACACGGCAGGATGAACCCAAGCCGCACGGGCCCAGGATCGCTTCGCAACCTTCCCAATCCGTGCGGCTCTTGTCGTGCATCGACGCCGCCCGGCCTGCTCTCCCGCGCCCGCCGCGAAGGCCTCACCGCCGCCCAGGCCTTCCACGACGCCCACGGCCACCTCGGGTGGCGAAGCGGTGCCGGTGGACGTACTTGAGACGAGCGTCATCATCGCCCACCGGTGGCACTTCGACTTCACCGTCCACCCCGAACGCATCGCCCGCGCGATGGACCTGATCTCCTTCAACCCCCGCGGCCCGCTCTCCCGCGCCCGCCGCGAAGGCCTCACCGCCGCCCAGGCCTTCCACGACGCCCACGGCCACCTCGACGTCCCCACCGACCACATCGACACGGTCGGTTTCGAGGTCGGCCGCTTCATCACCACCTTGCGCGACGCCCACAACACCGGCCGCCTGGATGCCGACTTCACCGCCGAACTCGACGCCCTCGCCATGATCTGGGATAAACACCAGGCCGCCTGGCGCGCCCGCCTCACCGCCGCCGCCGACTACCACCACACGCACGGCCACCTCGCCGCCCCCTCCACCACCCCCACCGGAGCCTTCCTCGCCGAGCAGCGCTCCCTCGCCACCCACAACCGCCTCGACGAGGCCAAGGCCGCCGACCACGTTCTCGCCTACGTCGGCCAGCTGCTGGGCGGGCGTGCCGCCCGGGCCGCGGGCGCCTTCGATGGCGAAGCGGCGTTCGGGCCACTGGGCTCACGGACGCGATGTGGTCCCGGACCGCGGGGCGACCGCTGTCCGGGACCAGTGACCTGACCGACTCCGGTGTCACCCGGTGTAGGTGAACTCGCCGGCTGGACTGGTGGGGGACGAGTAGCCGTTCACGGTCACGGTGATGTCCACGGTCGTGCTCGTAGCCTTGCCCGACGGGGGTGCTTTGGCGACGATCTTGTCCGAGTCGACCTGGACGGATGGCGAGGCGTTCTTCCCGAAATGCACGGTGGCGCCTTTCGCGAAGCCCGCGCCGGAGATGGTGACCGAGTCGTTGGCCTTGCCCCTGTCCGGTGTGATGCCGGTGACCACCACGGGTTCAGGCCGGCCGTAGGCGAACTGCCCGAGCGGGACGGCCGGGGAGGTGCCCAGGGGGTTGGTGACATACATGTTGACGACGCCGGTCCCGGGCGGTGAACGGCACCACCGTGCCGACGTCGAGATCTTCGAGAATGTCGGTCACGCTGGCGATTGTCCCGCGGACGACCACGGCAAACTGGTTCGAGCCGTCGTTGTTCTTGGCGATGTACGCCATGTTCGCGTTGTCCGGGCTCAGCGCGAGCCACGTCGGTGTCCAGTTTTTCGTCAGGGGGGAGTTGGAGAACTGCCGGGAGATGCCGAGCTTGATCCGATCGGTCTGGGCTTGAAGGGTTTCCCCAGACGGGCGCGGAGTCGCTCCAGTTGCCGCGATGGCGGCCAGGGTCATGGCCACCTGAGGCGTGATCGGAGTGGCCTGTTGTGCCGCCGCCATGCTCGCTCCTTAAGTCTTCACTCATCGTCAAGCATCTCCATTTCAATGTATTCGCATACTCGGTACCCTGACGGATATCAGGCCCTTTGTGTTCTCTGATTCACTCGATCGGAATGGGTTCGACTTAAAGCGGAACCGTAGTAAACGGCTATGGATTTGATTGCTGTACAACCTCGTCGTTTCGCGAAAGTCACTCCTCAGCTGCTCCGCCGGTTCGATGTGCAGCGCAGCGGGACAGCGGTGAGGAGCAGGTGGTGATGAGGTCGCCGACACCGGCAAGTCCGCTGAGGTGGTGGCAGGGCGGCGTACGGATTGTTCAGCCGCGCTGTTTCGGGACGGTGGCTTCGAGCCGGCTGCCGAAGTCGGCGGGCGTGGCCGGCGGCGTGGGGAAGTAGGGCTGCACGTCCTCGGCGAGCTCGTGCAGCACCTCGTCGATGGGCCGGTCGTTGGGGCGCAGGTTGAAGGAGACGTGAGCGACGCCGAGGCCGGCCATCGTCTCCAGGTGGTCGACCAGGGCCTTGCGGCCGGTGCTGAGGCCCAGTCGGATGGGGCGGGCCGGGGCGTCGGCGTCGTCCTGGAGGGCCAGCACCATGGGGGTGAGGTACGGCTTGCCGCCGTCCTCGGTGCGCTGCCGCCACTCACGGATCTTCAGCCGCAATGCGCCAAGTTCACGGGGGTAGTTGAGGGAGGCGTCGGCATGCTCGGCGATCCACTCGGGCGTCTGCTGCGCGCCTCCGGCGACGGCGATCGGGATCCCCGTCGTATGGACCGGCCTGGGGAGGACCTCCAACTGCCGGTCCGCGCCGAGGCCGACCCGGGGCAGTTCCAGCGGGCCGCCGCGCCAGGCGGCGCGCAGCGTCTCGACACCTTCGCGGAACGCCGTGCCGCGGGTCTGGAAGTCGCGTTCGAACAGCGGGTATTCCACGGGGCGGTCGCCGCTGGCGAGGCCCAGCAGCATGCGGCCGCCCGACAGAACGTCGACGGTGGCCGCCGCCTTGGCGACCAGCCGGGGCTCGCGCAGGGGCAGGACGACAGCGCCCGTGCCGAGTACGACGTTTTCCGTGATCGCGGCGAGGTGACCGAGGTGCGTGAAGGTCTCGAAGACGCTTCCGGCGTCGCCGAACTGGGCGGGGTCGTAGAGCGGGACGTCGCGCAGCCACAGGGCTGCGAAGCCGAGGCGGTCGGCGAGTTGCGCGAGCCGGGTGTGCCCGGTCAGGTCGGGGACGCCGAAGGGGCGGCCGGCCGCGCGGTCGGTGCGCCGGCGCGCCGGACCCCAGTCGTTGTCGAGGGGCAGTTCCAGACCGAGGGTGAGCCGCCCGTCGGCGGGGGCCAGGCGGGCGAGTGCGGGATGGGGGGATGCCATGGCGGGTCCTTCCGGGGGCGGACACAGGGTTCCGTTCCGGGCGGTCTGCCCGGAACGGAGCGGGAGGGGGCTGCAGGCTCAGTTGAGCTCGTCGGGGTGGGGGCCGGTGCGCAGGTCGCGGTCGAGCGCGGCCACGGCCTGCATCTCATCGGCCGTGAGCTCGAAGCCGAAGACGTCGAAGTTCTCGCGGATACGGGCCGGGGTGACCGACTTGGGTATGACGATGTTGCCCAGCTGGGGGCGCCGATGCTGACGGCCGAGGCCAGGGTGGGTGCTCCGTGGGCCTGGTCCAGCAGGCGCTTCTGTAGCGGCGGCACAGACCAGGAGGACGGTGATCGCGGCGAGGATCTTGCTGTGCGCGGTGAAGGTGAACAGCGCGAGCACGACGGCGAGGCCGCCGAGGGTGACGTACAGCATGGGCATCAGCGCGCGGTCGGCATAGCGCCCGCCGAGCAGGTTGCCGAGGAACATGCCGACGCCGAACAGCACCAGTAGCCAGGTGACCGCGCCGTCGGAGTAGCCGGCGACACGGGTCATCATCGGCGCGATGTAGGTGATCGCGGCGAACACACCACTGAAGCCGAGCACCGTCATCGCCATTGCGAGCAGCACCTGCGGGTTGCGGAACGCGGTCAGCTCCCGGCGCAGGTGCGCGCCCTCGGGCCGCGGCGTGGCGGGCACGAGCTTGGCGACACCGAGCAGCCCGACCACGCCGAGCGCGGCGACGACGACGAAGGTGGTGCGCCAGCCCGTGGCCTGCCCGATGTAGGTGCCCAGCGGCACACCGACGATGTTGGCGATGGTCAGTCCCGTGAACATGGTGGCGATGGCGCCGGCCCTCTTGTCCGGAGCGACCAGATCGGCGGCGACGACGGAGCCGATGCCGAAGAACGAGCCGTGGGCGAGGGAGGCGACGACGCGGCCGGTCAGCATCAGCCCGAAGGTCGGGGCGAGGGCGGAGACCACGTTGCCGAGCACGAACAGGGCCAGGAGCAGCATGAGCATCCGCTTGCGGCTGACCTTGGTGCCGAGCACGGTCAGCAGTGGTGCGCCGATGACGACGCCGAGGGCGTAGCCGGTGACCAGCAGGCCCGCGGTTGGGATGGAGACACCGTAGTCGGCGGCGATCTCGGGCAGCAGCCCATGATCACGAACTCGGTGGTGCCGATGCCGAAGGCCCCGACAGCCAGGGCGAGGAGTGCGAGGGGTATGGGCTCAGCCCTTCTGTGATTACTTGAACGAGCGCCTTGCACGCCTCCAAATAATTGCAGACGCCCACAAGTGCAAGCGCGGGCAATGTGTGGGCGCAGGGGTGTGTCGGTGAGCGCGCAGGGTTGGCTTGTGTGTCGCAAACCTGCCCGCGCCCAGGCAGGACGCAGTGGGGGGCGGAGAACTGTGCGATGGCGCCCGACGCCGACACTGCGCGTGCGGCTGCCGATGAGCTCTGAGCGGCATCGACCGGCTCGTGTCAGTGGCTCCGCCGTCGTGCGGATCCGCCGTTACGCGTGGGGTGTGAAAGGGGGTGCGGGGGTGGGGGGCGTCGGTGTCCGCGGTCGGTCTCGAGGCCGACCGAGGGCCGTGGCCAACCCGCCTGCGACGGATGCGGCCGCTCTGGGCGGTGCTGCCCCGCCTGAGCCGACCCCTGCGGCGATCGCGTGCGCGCGCCGCGCGACGAAGGGCCTGCCCTGCACGTTGGGCGCCTGGCGGCGGCGGTCCGGTGACCCGGCGGCCCGGAACCTGCTCGCCGCCCCATCGCTCAAGGGCGCGCCAAGGCCGAACCGGCGGGTTTCCGCCCCGCCCGGTAGAGGTGCCAGTGCGAGCCGCGTGACACGCTCATTGCCCGACCGGTGGCTGCAGGGTCCCCGCGCACTGCTGGAATCGGTCGATCGGGTCGCTCGGGTCTACGGGCGTCGCGACGGAGCGTCCACCGCTTCCACCGCCGCGACCAGCGAGGACAGTTCGGGGTTCTTGGCGGCCTCGTCGAGGGCTTCCCGGAGGGCGGCGTCATTGGTCGGCCGGGCTTCCTCCAGGAGCTTCAGGCCGGCCTCGGAGACGTTGGTGTAGATGCCGCGGCGGTCGGTCGGGCACAGGTATCGGGACAGCAGGTTGCGGTCTTCCAGGCGCGTGACCAGGCGGGTTGTGGCGCTCTGGCTGAGCACGACCGCGTCGGCGACCTGCTTCATCTGCAGATGGCCGCCTTCGCCGTCGTGCTGGCGGCTCAGCACGTCGAGCAGCGAGTATTCCCGGACGCTCAGGCCGTGCTTGGACTGCAGTGCGCGCTCGATGTGCGCCTCGATCCTGCCGTGCAGGAGGGAGAGGGCGCCCCATCCGCTGGCGAGGGCGGTGAGTGCTGGGTCTGTGGCGGTCATGGGGTCCAGGTCTCCTTCCGGGTGTGGCTGGAATGCAGGATAAGCCATGGAGTGAAATATTGGCTACAGCCCATATAGAGCTAATGCAATCATCTGTCAGCCCGGGTTCCCTCACCGACGGCGGCACGCCCCGGCCGCCGTCGGTGAGGGAACCTGACGCCGTGCGAGGCGCGGCACCCCGGCGCGCATCTGCCGGCGGGCGAGGTCGGGGTGTGGTCCGTCGGTCGGTCATGCGCGGTGATCAGGCCGACGGCTGCCCCGGGCATGCCGGTCTCCTTGCGGACCCGCTCGAAGCGGGTCCGGCCTTCGAAGGAGCCGCAGGCCTGGCACTGGGCGGGCGGGGACGCCGTGGTCGGCGACGGCTCAGGGAAGGATGGAGTCGACATAGCCGCCGTCGACGCGCAGGGCGCCGCCGGTGGCGGCGGAGGCGTAGGGCGAGGCGAGGTAGACGACCATGTTGCATACGCCTCAGCGATTCCCACGATCGCCGCGTCGCCGAGGCCTGGAGCCTCCTGGGCCAGGGGGCTCCAGGCCTCGGCGGCGATACCGTGCTTGGTGTGGAAGGCATGCCGGGCACACCGCAGCCCGGGTACGCGGGGCGTGTACCCGGGCTGCGCGATGAGGTCCCGCGGCGGGCGGGGCCGGGGGTCAGGCCGCGAGGGTCTTGTGGAGGGCGTCGAGGCCGTCGCGGTAGATGCCGGTGAAGAGGTCGACGACTTCGTCCTCGCCGGCGTCGTCGGGGTTGAAGCGTCCGGACCACTGGACCTCGGCGATGTCGTCCCGGCCGGGAATCGTGTGGACCCGGATGGTGGAGACGTAGCCGTTGACGGGGAACGGGGCCTGGAGGATGGCGTAGCTGTAGTGCCGTTCGGTCTCGTTGAAGTCCACGAGGCGCTCGATGATGACCTCGCCCTCGGGGTTCTTCAGCCGGCGGACCCGGCCGCCTTCGAGTGCGGTGCTCTCGGGGATGTAGGGGAGCCAGTCGGGCAGGGCGTCGAAGCCGCCGATGAGGCTCCAGACCTTGTCGGGGGAGGCGGGCACTATGCGGCTGACGGAGGTGGAGGCCATGATCTTTCTCCTGGATCCTGGTGCTGGGGCGAGGGTTTCGGGGAGGGGGTTGGGGGTCAGGCGCCGTTGGGCAGCGGGGCGGCCGGGCTGACCAGGCCGGCGGCGCGCAGGTCGGTCCAGAACGCGGCCGGGACGGTCTCGTTCAGGGCGGCGACGTCCTCGGCGATCCGGCTGGGGCGGGTGGCGCCGGGGACGACCGCGGCGGCAACCGGGTGGGCGAGCGAGAACTGGAGGGCGGCGGCCTTGATGGAGACGCCGTGCTTGGCGGCCAGGGCCTTCAGGCGGGAAACCTTCTCGACGATCTCCGGCGGGGCCTGCTGGTACTCGAAGTGGGTGCCGCCGGCGAGGACGCCGGAGCTGTAGGGGCCGCCGACGACCATGTCGACGTTCTGCTCCTGGGCCATCGGCAGCAGCCGCTGGAGGGCGTGCCCGTGGTCGAGGAGGGTGTAGCGGCCAGCGAGGAGGAAGCCGTCGGGCTGCGGCTCGTCGAGGGCGAGGGTGAGCTCGATGGGCTCGGTGCGGTTGACACCCAGACCCCAGGCCTTGATGACGCCCTCGTCGCGCAGCCGGGACAGAACGCGGAAGGCTCCGGTGCGGGCCTCCTCGAACTTCTGCAGCCACAGGTCGCCGTGGAAGTCCTGAGCGATGTCGTGGACCCAGACGATGTCGAGCCGGTCGACGCCGAGGCGCTTGAGGCTGTCCTCGATGGAGCGCTCGGTCGCTTCGGCGGTCCACACGTGGAGCATCTTGTTGGGGTTGCCGTGCTCGAACAGGCCGCCCTTCTCGCCGAGGTCGCGGGCACCTTCCTCCAGCTCGTCGAGGATGACGCGGCCGACCTTGGTGGACAGGACGTAGGCGTCGCGGGGCTTGGTGGACAGGACCTCGCCCAGGCGGGACTCCGAGAGGCCGGCGCCGTAGAAGGGGGCGGTGTCGTAGTAGCGGATGCCCTGGTCCCAGGCGGCCTCGACGGTGGCGGCGGCCTCCTCGTCGGGGATCGCGCGGAACATGTTGCCGAGCGGGGCGGTGCCGAAGCCTAGACGGCCGGGAAGGATTTCCTTAAGGGACATGACAGCGTCTTTTCGATCAGTGGTGCCGGGGTGTGAGGGCATCCCCGGCACGGGGGTGAGGCATTATTGGACGGATGCCTCTGCGGTTGGCGACTCTGCCGACGGAGCTGTGGCAGTGGTTGCACGGCGGCGTCTCGTCAGAGCCGGGCGCAGGATGCATATGAATGCAGGAGCGCTTTACAGGTAAGAACAATAATTGCAGACGCTAGGTAATGCAAGTGTTGGCTGCCACACACACGCCGACCGGTCGATCCGGGCTCGGGCGCCGGCCTATGAGGCACGGGCCTTCCTCAGCGTGAACCCCACTGCGATCCGCCGGGGCTCGCAAGCCGAAGGCGTCCGCACGATGGCCGCCTGCCCGCGCCGACACGACGGTGTACCGCATCCCGCGGGGGACGCTGCGCGAGTCGCCGGGGCTCCCGGCCGGTACCTCCGCGGACGCGTCGGGTGCGAGCCGTCCGGCACGGGTATCGGCTCCATGCCGAGCGCCCGCCTCAGGGAAGGATCGTGGGGACGAGACCGCCGTCGACGCCGAGCGCCCTGCCCGTGGTTGCCGCGGCCTGCTCCGACGCTACGTAAGTGATCATGCTGGCCACCTCGTGGGGGCGGATCAGGCGTTTGAGCAGGGAAGCGGCCGTGCGGTTCTCGGCCAGGTAGCGCTGCTCCTGCTCGCCGGAGTCGAGGCCGGGGTAGAGCTCGTCGAACATGGCCAGCACGCCGTCGCTCATCGTCGGTCCGGGCAGCACGCAGTTCACCGTGACCCGGTGCCGGCGACCTCGTGGGCCATGCCGCGGGACACGGCCAGCTGCGCCGTCTTGGTCATCCCGTAGTGGACCATGTCCGTCGGCGTCTGGACGCCGGCCTCGCTGCTGACGAAGATCACGCGGCCCCACCCGCGCCGGGCCATCCGTGGCGTGTAGTGACGTGCCAGGCGCACGCCGGAGAGCACGTTGACCTCGTGGAGGCGCAGCCAGTCCGCGTCGGGGATCTCGAACACGGGCCTGGTTTCGAAGATCTCCGTGTCGCCGGATCGCTCATCACGAACCAGGTCCGCGCCTACGACCTGCTGCGGATGTTCGGCCGCGTCGGGCAGTTGCCGGATCAGGTCGGCCGTCCCTTCGGCGGTACCGACGTCGGCCGCATTGAGCCGTGTCGTAGTTCAGAGAAGCGGTGATCTTCCACAATGCCCTGGACATCTCCGAGAGCGTCCGCCAGCTGCTGGAAGAGGGATGGGAGATCGATCCTGAGGACCTGGCCCATATCTCGCCGTGCCTGACCGAGTACATCAAACGGTTCGGCGAGTACAGCACGCACGAACTCGGCATCGAACCCGACGCGTACGACCCGAAGCTCGACGTCGACTTCACCCTGCTGCGCGAAGGGGATCTGAACGTCGTCGGCTTGGACCAGGCCGCGTGATGCCGGGTGCGGCCACGAGCGGTGAGGCGGCGAGCAGTGGGCCGTGCTCGGTCTGCGGTGCGCCCTGCCTGACCACCGGGTCATCGACCCTGGCCGCGGTCGCTGCTGGGTGGGCAGGTGCCGCGATCACCCTCGCCGTGTGGTGGCCGTCCTCCGGCATGTCGATGACCCTGGAGGGGATCCTGGCCGACCTGGGGGAGGTGCTGACCGAATTCGCCGCTGCGGGTCTACACCGATCAGGAGGGTTGGTGCGATGAGACTCAGCGATGAGCCACAGCGCTACTACCTCACCCTGACTGTCGGCGTTCGGATCGTGCTGCAGGGCTGGTGGGCCAGTGAGGCGACGGCGCGTTGGAAGTTCTCCGGTTGGGTCGGTGAGTACGGCAATCTGCACGGCGCGAAGATCACGCTGGTCGACGAGGAGACGGGCCAGACGCTGGCCAGCTGGCCGTAGCGGGTCAGTGCTCGGCGGGCTGAGGCTCCATGTGCCGAGTCTGTCCGGCTTTGGTCGGCGCGTATGGCCATCTGTACGGCGTCAGGATCACGCTGGTCGACGAGCGGACGGGGCAGATGCCAGCCAGCTGGCCGTAGCGTGCCGGCTCTCGGCTGGCTGGGGCTGCGGATGCCGGGCCTGCCCCTTCGCTGATGCGTGACCGCTGCCACGGCGGGTGCGTTGCCGTACTGGGTGGGAAACCACACCCTTGTCCGTCCGGCCTGCGGAGGTGATCCGATCGATCAGACCCTAGGCGCGCAGCTTGGCCAGCCGGCGCCGGGTCTGCTCAATCCGCACATCGGGGTTGAGGATGAGGTGCATCTGCTCGGTGGTCCATCCGGTACTGGGTCAGCACGGCCAGCGCTGTCCGGTCGCCGTTGCCCGCGTCCACGTCTGTCATCGCCGGCCCGCTCCTCCCATACGGTGCGGCACCGGCCTGCCCGGCGCTGCACGTAGGAGCCAGACGAGCCGACGCCCCCGACCACACCACCGACCATCAAGACCCGACCACGGTCACGGTGCGACAACACCGCCCTGGACCAGGCCGACATCCGCGCCGACAACTGTCCGCGCGTGACCGCGCCCGGGATGGCGTATCAGCAGGTACCCACTCCTGCCTGGCTGTGGTCGGAAGCCCGACATCCCCCTATGTCGCAGCCGACCTCAGAACAGGGAAAAGGGAAGTGGGGCGGGCAGGGCTGGCGGTCGGCGCGGCGGGGGACCGGGCGCCTCGGTGTCTCGTTGCGCGTCGGCGGGGCCTCCGCGCTCCGTGCCGGGCGAGCCGGCGCAGGGGCACAGCGGGAGGCGACAGGGGCGGTGGGCGTAGTAGCGCTCTCGTCCGGGTTCATGGCGTTGTAGTCGGCTCACGGCTCCTCGTCGCGGGTGACCGCGCGCAGGGCGTCCGCTTCCGTTCTGTGGGTGGCTTCGGGCGTCGTCTGGAGTACGGCCTCGGCCGCGTTGATCAACGTGTCGCGCTGGCGATGGTGCCGCTCGTACTCCAGCACCTGCCGGACGACGTCGTCGGGCACGTCGTGCAGGTGCATCTTGATGCGTTCGGGGTCTATCGCGTCGTAGCCGGCCCAGGGCTCGGCTTGGCGGAGGTGCCGGATGGTGTTCAGTACCCCGGAGCGGCCGGCGTGTGCGCGTTCGTAGCCCTCGATCACCGTCAATTCCGTCTGGGACAGGCCGCGCAGGCGCTGCTGGATCTCCGTGACGCCGAGCCGGCTGAAGCCGGGGACGGGCAGGGCCTCCTCGCGGGCCATCGCGCCCTGCACCTTCTCGGCCACACGGGTGGCGGCGGTCATCTCCCGCCAGGCTCCCCCGCCCGGGCCCCTCATGCGTCCGGTGACCCGTTGGGGCAGCGCCCGCAGCCGGGCCGTGGCCGCCCGCACCTGGCGCGTGATCGCCTGCAGCCGGCTGCCGCCTTCGACAGCTTCTCCCCGCGGCGGGCGGGGACCTTCGGCCGCCGCCGCCACAGCCCTGGCCCGTCGGGCGAGGTTCTCCTCGCCGGTCTCCAGCAGCACTTCACCCTGCCGCCCGAGAATGGCAAGCAGCTCGGCGGTCTCCTGGTCGTTGAGCCGTTCGGCGATGTCCTTGCCTGCCTGGCAGGTCGCCAGCGCCCGGGCTGCGGCCGTGTACTCGTCCTCGGCGGCCCTCAGCAGCCGGCGCTCATCGGCCGGCCTCTTACCGCGCACGATCTCCGTCACGGCCGACACCCCCACCTGAAGCGGAAGTACGCTCACCCGCACGGCGCCGCGGGTCACCATCCGCATCAGCTGCCCGGCGGCCGACAGCGGCCCACGGGGCGGGCGCATTTCGCGCATCCGGGCGTCGATGCGCCCGAGGTAGTACTGCGCCTCGCTCGCCTGACTTTCGAGCCGTTGCCGGTCGGTGCCCGGCGGGGTGAGGGTCGCACCCGTCCAAAACCGGTCGACGACCGCGGCATGGGCGTCACGGGCGTCTTCCAGTGCCGGTATCAGCACATCCGTCTTCGCTGCCATGTTCTGCTCCTGAGCTCCGGGCGGTATGGCCGCCGCGCACGACGAAGAGCACCCGCCGTCCTTCGCTCCGGCCGGGCAACCGGAACCCATCCTGCGGAAGGTTGTCGAAGATCGCCTGGTGAGCCAGTCACCCGGATACGCCGCCTTACCAGCGTCGGGGAGTGGTACAACCGTCGCCTGATCAGCGGCGACGACGACATCGCTGGCCAGATCCGGGCGCTCAAGGAGCAGCCCGGCGGCAACTACGTCACCGCCCCTTACGCGCCTCGACCGCCAAGCGCGTCGCGCGCTCGCGCAGTTCGTCAGAGTACTTACGGGGAGCAGCCATGAACGGCATCACACTAGGGCTTGTGGTCCGGCACTGGCTCGGGTAGTCCTGCGTACCAGCCTTGGACGGCCAGCCAGAATCCGGCCAGCACTATGGCAACGAGCGTGACCCGGCTTGCGTACCCGACAACGGAGGGCCCGATCATCCACCGTCGGGGCAGCAACCACGCTGACAGAGCGGCTACCACTCCGACGAGAACGGTCAGAGGAAGCTCCGCGTACAGCACACCCCAGTCCGGCCCTGCTTTGAATCCGGCACGCGCCCGGAGTTCGGCATCCGCGGCCCATCCCAGCAGCCCGACGAATCCACCGGCCAGGGCCACCCCCGTACCACTCAGTGCTTCAACACTTTTCCTCATGATCACTGGAGACGCCGGCTGCCCCGTGGGAGTTCCCGCAGAGCCGCACGATTCTCCGTTGGGCGGCCTGCGGTACGTGGCAGCGTCCACCGGGCGGAACGGCCGCGCTCGCCGTCGCCCGATCCAGCGCGATAGACAAGTGCCCGTTCGGCGAAACGCCGGCGGTGACCCAAGCTCGGTGGGGGCTGCCACGCGTTGGTCGCCGGGCTCGCGCTGCCCGTCGCACCCGCCACCGCCACCGTGGCCGTCCCCACACGCCCGTCAGGCCCTCCCCGGTCAGCCACTGTCCCTCCGTGAACTCCCCGAACCGCCGGACGCGGTCGAGGCCCGTGAGCTGCTCGGGGACCTGGTCGTGGCCGACGAGGACGACGTTCCTGGCTACTCCCGGGCGAAGTTTCCGCACTGGATCACCCAGTACGGCACCTGTGATAAGCGCGAGGTCACACTCCAGCGGGACGGCCAGGACGACCAGTGCCGGGTCGTGTCCGCCGGGATCAACTCCCTGGCGGGACTCCCACAGGTCCTTGCCGACGTTCTCCCGACCCGTTTCTCCTGTATGCACAGGCGTCTGGCCCCGCGTCAGCACACGCGTGGCCAGAACCGAGTTTCTCAGTGATCCAGACGTTCTGAGGGAATCCGAGTTCGAGGCCGCCGTGGCTGGGGTCGAGCCAGCGGGTAGTGACGACCTTGCCGCGGGTGAAGAAGTGCACGCCCTCGGTGCCGTGAGCGTGGGTGTCGCCGAAGAGGGGGTTCTTCCAGCCGCCGAAGGAGTAGTAGGCCATCGGTACCGGAATCGGCACATTGATGCCGACCATGCCGACCTCCACCTCGTTCTGGAAGCGTCGTGCCGCGCCGCCGTCGTTGGTGAAGATGGCCGTGCCGTTGCCGTACGGGTTGGCATTGATCAGATCGAGCGGGCCGTCGTAGTTGTCCACGCGTACGACCGACAGCACGGGGCCGAAGATCTCGTCGGTGTACATGCTCATGTCGGTGGTCACGTCGTCGATCAGGGTGGGGCCCAGCCAGAAGCCGTCCGGCCCGCCGTCGGCTGCGACTTGGCGTCCGTCGACGACGATGGTCGCTCCGGCGGCCTCGCCGGCGTCGATGTAGGAGGCGACCTTGTCGCGGTGGGCCCTGGTGACCAAGGGGCCCATGTCGCAGTTCTTCGTGCCGTCGCCGGTCTTGATGGAGACGGTGCGCTTGGCGATCTTGTCCACCAGCTCGTCGGCGATGCCGCCGACGGCCACCAGGGCGCTGATCGCCATGCAGCGTTCGCCGGCGGAAACCGAACCCGGCGGTGACCGCTGCGTCGGCGGCCAGGTCGAGGTCGGCGATGAGGTTTCTGGCGAGCTGGGTGGCCCAGGTCGCAGTGGGATGGGCCGTGACGCCGAGGATGTGCACGGTGCGGGTGCCGACTTCCATGACCGCGAACACGTACAGCCGCTTCAAGATCACGGTGCCGACGTGGAAGAAGCCCGCGGTCAGTAGTCCGGAGGGCTGGACGCGGAGGAACTCGCGCCATGTGGGCCCCGTGCTGGGGCCGCGTCTGGGTGCGGGACCGAGGCCGGCGCTGCGCAAGGTGCGGCGGATCATCGAGGCGCCCACGCGGTGGGCCGAGGCGGCGCAGCTCGTCCTGGATGCGGGTCGAGCCCCACGCGGGGTTCTCTCTGGCCAGGCGCAGGATCAGGGCGGTGAGCTCCTCGGGGATCGGCGGTCGGCCGGTGCGCGCGGGTTTCTGCTCCTACTTCCAGTGCAGCAGACGTCGGTGCCAGGCCAGGAGGGTGCCGGGGCTGACCAGACGGTGCAGGCGCAGCCTGCCCGGTAGGTATCGGGCCAGAGGCGAGCACGGCGCGGTCCGGCCAGGCAAGGCGTGGCCGGACGCCGAGTTGGCGGCGTAGCACCGCGACCTCGTGACGCAGCGCGAGCAGTTCGACGTTGTTGGCCTCCTCCGACCGCGTCAACAGCAGGAGCAGTCCGAGAAGCATCAGGGAAGACCCGGTGGAGCACGCGCAACGTCGTGCAGCCCGACCCTGCCATGCTCGAGCGGGGCTGCAAAGTGCCTGTTCAAAGGCTATGCGTTACTTCTGGCACCCCACAGGGAGGCAGCAACAAGGTGAAGGTCGTCGGGTCGGTGCCTGCCAGAGCGAGTCGGCCGCCCGCAGTCTCAGCCAGGTCTTTGGCCAGGGCGAGTCCGATGCCGGCGCCGGCGCCGGTGGTGTGACCGCGGTCGAAGAGCACGGCGGGGTCGGTGCGGATGCTTCCCTCGTCCTGTACATCGATCGCGATGGTGTCGCCCAGGGACCGGGCGGTCACCTCGGCCCTGCCCCGGCCGTGCCGGAGGGTGTTGTCCAGGAGAACGTCGAGAATCTGGCCCACGGTCCGGCCGGGTACGGGAGCATCCTGGGTTTCCGGCTCGGCGGCGACCGTGAGTCGGCGGCCCGTGTCGGCGAACAGACCGTGCCAGCGTTGCTCGGCGAAGCCCAGAACACCGCTCAGGGGCTGGACCGCGGCGGGCGTCTGCGTGGCCGGTTGCCCGGCCCCGGCCAGACGCAGTACTTCGTCGATGGTGTGGTGCAGGTGGCCGGTGCTCTCCAGCGCCTCCTGCAGGGCCGCGCGTGGATCCGCGTGGGGATCGGTCAGAGCGGATTCCAGTCCGAGCTGCAGGCCGGTCAGCGGGGTGCGCAGCTGATGGGAGGCGTTCGCGGTGAAGTCCCGCCCGCGCTGGAGTAGCTGGGCCAGCCGCTCGACCATGGCGTTGTGGGTGCGGGCGACCTGGTCGATCTCGACGATGGGTGAGGGCGCGGCGCGGGCCGTGAGATCCCCTTCGGTGACCGCCCGGGCTTGGCGGGAGAGGGCTTCCAGCGGGGCCGTCAGGGCGCGGGCCTGGCGGCGGGCGACCAGGACTGCGGCGGTGAGGGCGATCAGGATCACGCCTCCGAGGGCGAGCCATCCGAGCAGAACGCGTCCCCACACGTCGCGTGCCGGGGACGCGGCGCGAACGATGCCGATGACCTCCTCGTTCTGGGAGACGGGAACCGCGGCCACGAGGTCAGCGCCGACGTGTCCACGCACGACCGTTCCCGCGCCCGCGCGGCGGGTTTCCGTGTCCGCCCGGGCCGGGCCGTGGCCCGCACGCAGCCGCATCCTCGTGTCGTAGACGCCCAGCCGGACCTCCCCGCTCTTCGGCAGCTCGACCGGATCACCGGCGGCGAAGTCCGGGCCCACCCGGACGGCGGCGACAAGCGCTTCGCGTTCCAACTCGTTGCGCTCGTCGGCGAAGAAGTACGCCCACATGGCCGTCGCCAGCGGCACCGCCAGCAGGACGAGGGCCACCAGGACGGCGACCAGGGCGACACGGAGCACACGCTGTCTCATGCCCCCATCATCGGGACCCGCCGGGGCCCGTCCGCACGCCCGACGCGGGTTTTGCCGTCGTCTAACCGTCGGAGATCCGATCCTTAACCACGCGCTGCCTAGCGTCACGGACATGACCGTCCCTTGCGGGCACCTGACGGGTGCCGGCTTCGGGCGCCCGTCTTGGCAGAAGGGCAGCATCACGATGAACCGAACACGCATCGTCCTCCCCGTCGTCGGCGCCGCCCTGGCGTCGATCACGATCACCGCATGCGGTGGATCAGGGGGCTCCAGCAGCTCCGCCGGATCGGGCAATCCGTCGACGGGCGGTCGTACGACCTCGTCGTCGCCCGCCGCGCCGGCGACCGAGTCCAATCCGGCGGGCGACATCCCCGACAACCAGGCGTACGTTGCCTTCGCCCCGACCCGCGGCGGTTTCTCGGTCAAGGTGCCCGAGGGCTGGGCCCGTACCGGCAAGGGCACCGTCACTTCCTTCACCGACAAGCTGAACCGCGTCGAAGTCACGCCCGTGTCGGCCGCCTCCGCCGCCTCCGCTCCCACGACCGGGTCGGTCACCGCGCAGACGGTTCCCCGGCTGCGGCGGACCGTGCCGCACTTCGCGTTGGGCAAGGTCTCCGTGGTCTCCCGCCACGCCGGCAAGGTGGTTCTGCTGACATACCAGGGCGACTCGGCTCCCGACCCGGTCACGGGCAAGGTGGTGCGCGACGCCTTCGAGCGGTATGCGTTCTACCGCCAGGGCCACGAGGTGGATGTGACCCTGTCCGGGCCGGTGGACGCCGACAACGTGGATCCGTGGCGCGTCGTCACCGACTCCTTCACGTGGCGGTGACCGCCATGGACACCATGACCGCCGCGCGCGACGCGCAGGCCGACGACCTGGACGTCGTCCTGGACGCGCATGAGCTGTACCGGTTCTACCGGGCCGGTGAGGAGGAGACGCTGGCCCTGCGCGGGGTCTCGCTGCGGGTGCGGCGCGGGGAGACCGTCGCCGTCACCGGTCCCTCCGGCTCCGGAAAGTCCACCTTGCTGGCCTGTCTGGCCGGGCTCGACGAGCCGTCGGGCGGCGACGTGCACGTCGGCGGAGTGCGGATCAGCCATCGCCCGGAGGCCGAGCGGGCCCGGCTGCGGGCGAGCCGCATCGGCGTCCTGCTCCAGTCGGGCAACCTCTTGCCCCATCTCGGTGTCCGTGACAACGTCCGGCTGGCCCGGACCGCGGCGGCCGGTGACGGCAGCCACGGCGCGGACATCGCCGTCCTGCTCGAGCAGGTCGGGCTCGCCCACCGCGCCCACGCCCTGCCGCAGGAGCTGTCCGGCGGCGAACTCGCCCGCGCGGGTCTGGCCGTCGCGCTCGCCAACGATCCCGACGTGCTGCTGGCCGACGAGCCGACCGGCGAACTCGACGGCGCCACCGAGCAGCGCGTCCTGGAGCTGCTGCGTAAGCGGGCCGAGGCTGGGCGCGGGGTCCTGGTGGTGACGCACAGCGCGGAAGCTGTGCGGATCGCCGACCGTGTGATCGCCCTGCGTGACGGAAGGATCGAGACGTCATGAACGCCAGCCCTGTGGACGATTTCCCGCACCCGGGTGTCGGGGACGTGCTCGTCGAGTGCCGGGACGCGGCACGGACCTTCGGGCGCGGGGAGACCGCGGTGGTGGCGGTGCACGGCACCACCTTCCACGTGAAGGCCGGCGACCGGATCGCGATCACCGGCCCCTCGGGGTCGGGCAAGTCGACCCTGCTGCACCTGCTGGCCGGGCTCGAACGACCCACCAGCGGCGAGGTCTCCTGGCCCGCCCTGGCCGGGCCGCGCGAGATCGGCCTGGTATTTCAGGGGCCGAGCCTGATCCCGGCCCTGAACGTCGTGGAGAACACCGCACTGCCGCTCGTGCTCGCCGGCGTTCCCGAGGAGCGCGTCCGCCTGACCGCGCTCGCCGCGCTGGCCACGGTCGGCGCGGCCGACCTGGCCGAGCGGCTCCCCGAGGAACTGTCCGGCGGGCAGAGCCAGCGCGTGGCCGTCGCCCGGGTCGTGGCGCGAGCGCCCCGGCTGATCCTGGCCGACGAACCCACCGGACAACTCGACCGGGCCACCGGTCAGCGCGTCCTGGACGTCCTGATGACGGCGGCCGAAGAGACCGGCGCCGCGCTCGTCATCACCACCCACGACCCGGCCGTCGCCGAACGCCTGTTCGTGCACCGGGACATGCACGAAGGACGCCTGCTCGACCCGGCCGAGGAGAGGTCATGAACGCCAACCCGTCCCGCCGCGTCACCGCACGCCTCGCCACAGCCACGGCATGGTCCGGCACCCTCGCCTTCTGGACCGGCGGCCTCGTCCGCCGCCGGGCGGGCCGACTGCTGGCCACCGTCGCCGGAATCGCGCTGGCCGTCTCACTGGTGGCGGCGCTCGGTTCCTTCCTGACCGCCTCGAAGTCGACGATGACACAGCGGGCGGTGCGCTCGGTGGCCGTGGACTGGCAGGTGCAGGTGCAGCCTGGCGCCGACGCCGCTTCCGTCCTGCACACCGTGCAGAGCATGCCAGGGGTGCGGGCCGCGATTCCGGTCGGCTTCGCCAGCAGCAACGGCTTCAAGGCCGTCTCCGGTGGCAGCACGCAGACCACCGGCCCGGGCGTGGTGCTCGGCTTGCCCAACGGCTACCAGGAACTCTTCCCGCAGACGATCCGTCACCTGACCGGCGCCTCCTCCGGGGTGCTGCTGGCCCAGCAGACCGCGTCCAACCTCCACGTGGCGCCCGGTGACGCAGTCAGCATCGCGTTGCCCGGAGCCTCGAGGGCCCAGGTTCGGGTGGCCGGGGTGATCGACCTGCCGCAGGCCGACTCGCTGTTCCAGAAGGTCGGCGCGCCGCCCCAGTCGCAGCCCGCAGCCCCGCCGGACAACGTGATCCTGCTGCCCGCCGGACTGTTCAGGACGCTGACCGCACCGGTCGCCGCAGCCGACCCCGCGGCCCTCACCACGCAGATCCACGTGGCCCGCGACGCCCGTCTGCCCGCCGACCCGGCCGCCGCGTTCACCGCCGTCACCGGCGCCGCTCACCACCTGGAGGCGGCCGGCTCGGGCGGCGCACTCGTCGGCGACAATCAAGGCGCCGCGCTCGACGCCGCCCGGCAGGACGCCCTGTACGCGCAGATCCTCTTCCTGTTCCTCGGCGTCCCCGGCGCGGTGCTCGCCGCCGCCCTGACCGCCGCCGTGGCCGGGGCGGGCGCCGAGCGGCGGCGGCGCGAACAGGCCGCGCTGCGCGTTCGCGGGCTGCGGAGCCGCCAGATCGCGGCCCTGGCCGGAATCGAGGTCACCCTGACCGGGCTCGCCGGCGGCCTTCTCGGCATCGGCGTCGCCGCCCTGGTGGGCCAACTCGCTTTCGGGACAGCGTCGTTCGGGGCAGGCGTCGGCTCAGCCGCCGTGTGGTTCGCCGCCGCCCTCGCACTCGGCGTCATCGTCGCGGCGATCGCGATCCTCGCACCCGCGCTTCGGGATCTGCGGGCCGTGACCGTGGCCCGGGCCCGGCAGCAGGTGGGCCGCCGCACCCGATCGCCCTGGTGGATGTGCTGCGGCCTGGACTTCCTGCTCCTGGCTGCCTCTCTGCTCGTCTTCCGCGCCTCCAGCGGCAACCAGTACGCGCTCGTGCTGGCTCCCGAAGGCGTGGCCAGCATCTCCGTGTCCTACTGGGCCTTCCTCGGCCCGGGTCTGCTGTGGGCCGGAAGCGCCCTCCTGCTGTGGCGCCTGGCCATGCTCGCCCTCGCCCGCCCACGGCGCGGCCTGGTCCGCCTGTCCCGGCCGCTCACCGGCCCCCTGGCAGGCATGACCGCGGCCACCATGACCCGCCGCCGACGCACCCTGGCCCGCTCCGTCGTACTGCTCGCACTCGCCCTGTCCTTCGCCATGTCCACGGCCACCTTCAACGCCACCTACAAGCAGCAGGCCGAGGCCGACGCCCGCCTCACCAACGGCGCCGACGTCACCATCACCGAACCGCCCGGAGCGCGCACCGGCCCCAGTGCCGCAAGCTCCCTGGCCGTGCCGGGAGCGCGGCACGTCGAACCGCTCCAGCACCGGTTCGCCTACGTCGGCTCCGACCTGCAGGACCTCTACGGCGTACGGCCCACGACCATCACCACCGCCACCTCACTGCAAGACGCCTACTTCTCCGGCGGCACCGCCAGGCAGCTCATGGCCACCCTCGCCCACCGGCCCGACGCGCTGCTGGTCAGCGCCGAAACCGTGAAGGACTTCCAGCTCTCACCCGGCGACACCGTCCGCCTGCGCATCCAGGACGCCCGCACCAAGGCACTGCGCACCGTGCCCTTCCACTACGCGGGCATCGTCAAGGAGTTCCCCACCGCCCCCAAGGACAGCTTCTTCGTCGCCAACGCCTCCTACATCGCCAAGGCCACCGGCAGCGACGCCGTCGGCGCCTTCCTCGTGGACACCGGCGGCACACACCAGAAGCAGGTGGCTACCGCCCTGCGCCGGCGCCTGGGCACCACAGCCACGGTCACCGACCTCACCCAGACCCGCTCCACGGTCGGCTCCAGCCTCACCTCCGTGGACCTGTCCGGACTCACCCGCATCGAACTCGCCTACGCCATCGTGCTGGCCGCCGGAGCCGGCGGCATCGTCCTCGCCCTGGGACTCGCCGAACGGCGCCGCACCTTCGCCATCGCAACCGTCCTGGGCGCGACCCGCCAGCAGCTGCGCGGCCTGGTCCTCAGCGAGGCGGTCGTGCTCACGGCGGCTGGACTGGCCGGCGGCGCCCTCAGCGGCTGGGTACTGTCCCAGATGCTGGTCAAGGTACTCACCGGCGTCTTCGACCCGCCGCCAGAGACAATCGCCGTGCCCTGGGCGTACGTGACGGCCACCGTGCTCGTCGCCCTCGCCGCCGTGGCAGCCGCCGCCCTCAACGGCGTACGCCGCTCGCACCGGCCCGTCGTCGAGGAACTGCGCGAACTGTGACCCCCCGTGGTCCGGGCAGGCAGCCTACGCTGCCTGCCATGCGCACTCCCACCCCGCCGCCGGACCGCCACGTCGGTTCGGACCGAGCCCGTGTCCGCGTCCTCATCGTCGAGGACGACGACACCATCGGACGCCACCTGGAGACCGGCCTGACCGGCGGCGGATACGCGCCCACCTGGTCCAGGACCGGGACGGGCGCACTGACCGAGGCCGAGCGGACACGGTACGAGGTCGTCCTGCTCGACCTCGGCCTGCCCGACGCCGACGGTCTCGACCTCGCCCGCCGCCTGCGCACCCGCTACCCCAACCTGCTGATCATCATCCTCACCGCGCGCGACACCGAGATCGACGTCGTCGCCGGACTGGACGCCGGCGCCGACGACTACCTGGTCAAACCCTTCAGCCTCACTGTCCTGCTGGCTCGGCTCCGCGCCCATCTGCGCCGCCACCCGGCCGCCTCGCCCCAGGAACAACCCCTTCGCCTCGGCGACCTGACCGTGGAGCCCGCCGCCCGCCGCTGCCTGCTCGGCGAGCAGGAACTGACGCTGCGCCCCAAAGAGTTCGACCTCCTCACGGTGCTCGCCCGGCACGCGGACACCGCGGTCAGTCGGGAGACACTGATGGCGCAGGTCTGGGACGAGAACTGGTTCGGCCCCACCAAGACCCTCGATGTCACCATGGCCTCCTTGCGCCGCCGCCTCACCGAAGCCGAGACCACCGCGACGGCACCGGTCCGGCTTCCCCGGATCACCACCCTGCGCGGCCACGGCTACCGACTGGAGACATGACGCCGCAGGATGGAGGCGTGGCGAACCCACTGCGCCCCGGGGTGCTGCGCCCGCTGACCCGCAATCGGTCCGCGTCCCTGTACGAGCGGGCCCTGCCCTCGACGTACGCAGAGCGCCTCCTTCAGGAGCTTGAGGCGATGGAGTCCGACTATGTCGCCGTGCTGAACGACTCCGAGATCCAGTACGTCAACCCAAACAAGCCGGGATACGGCTTCGTCTTCCTCGGCGTCGCGGATTGGGGTTGGGGCCCGAGCACTCCGGCGTTGGAAGGCTGGCGGATGGACCTGCTGCGCCGGCTGCGGGACTGGGAGCCGCGCTTTCGTCTGCTGTTCCCCCACCCCACGCCCGAGGCAGCGGAGAAGCTCAAGGAGAGCCTGGAGCACCTGGAGCGCTGGCTGGTCCGCGAAGGCACCTGGAGCGACTGCTCCGTCCCGCAGCACATCCCTCAGGCCGTAAAGCAGCTGCAGGCCTCGGTGCAACAGCTTCGGGACCTGACCGAGCTCCTGCCGTCCGACCCATGGCGGGTCCGTCTGGTGGTCGACACCAACGCCCTGATCGACAATCCCGATCTGGCTATCTACGCCAGCCAGATCGGCCCCCGCTACATGGCGCACCTGCTGCCGGTGGTGCTGCGCGAGCTCGACGACCACAAGCGCGCCGGCCGGACAGAGCCGCTGCGCGAGGCGGCGAAGAAGGCCGATCGGCGTCCGAAGGGACTGCGTAACAACGGCGACGTCACCCGGGGCGTGAAGGTCGCCGGTGACGTCCACGCCGTCTTCGAGTACATCGAGCCCAAGTCCGACGCGCTGCCCGACTGGCTCGACCTGACCGTGCCGGACGACCGCTTCGTCGCCTCCACACTGATACTGCAGTCCCGGTACCCCGGATCCGCGTGGTACGTCGCGACCAGTGATATCAACCTGCAGACCAAGCTGGCTGCCGTCGCTCTGCCGTTCATCGAGCCCGTATGAGCCGCACGGTGCAGCACCGACGTCGGCGCTGACCGACGGCGACCACGAGGGGCTTCGGCTGCCCTGGGCGCGCACGTGAGCGCGAACCCCGACCCTGCGGGTCCGGGCGGATCAGGCTCTTATGCCACCGTGAGCCGGTGGCTATTCTTGCAACCATGTCTGTCACCACTATGACCCTGCGTATCCCCGATGAACTCGCCCCCTCGATCAGGGCGGCCGCCGCGGAGGCGGGCATGAGCGTCAACGCGTACGTCGTGCGCGCTGCCCGCCGCTCCGCCACCCTCGACGCCGCGCGGCAGCTCGCCGCGCTCGGCCTCGGCGACGACCTGGCGGGCGAGGGCGACACCCTGTGAAGCGCGGTGAGATCTGGGCCCTCCCCGATGGCCGCAACGTCCTGATCATCAGCCTGACCGGCCTGGAAGAGTCCTACGGCGCTCTCCTCGTGATCGTGCTGCACGAGAACGGGCGGTATCCCGACACGGCCATGTCGGTGGTGATCGGCGATCCGATCCCCTGCACCGCGGTCGCCGTCAACATCACACAACTACGGGTCAACCGGTTCGAGGGAGCGAAACTCCTCGGCCCCGTCGACGCTGCGGCCATGGCCCGGGTGGACCAGGCCCTGCGCGCCGTCCAAGATCTCTAGCCCCCGAAAAGCCGGGCGGCAGGCCGAGCTGCCTGCAGTGGCTTTGTACACGAGTTGCTGCGACGTCATTGTCGATGAGCGCGCGAGCCGGAACGTGAGCCTCGCGCAACGGGTCGACCAGATCGGGGAACACTCCTCCCGGCGGGCCTGGGCAAGACGCGCCGACAGACGCCGGTACGTCGGCGCGGTGTACGGGATCAGACCCTCCGAGACGAGCCGGTAGCAGTGGGAGGTCCAGGACCTGGAGCCGGTCGAGCTTCAGCGCCTGGTCCTCGCCGCCGTCGCCCGCGTACGTCGATCAAGCCGTGCTCGGCGACCGCATCGCGGAGGAAGAACGGCAACGGAGGCAACTTCGTGCATTCACCGACAGGTGGCCGCCCAACCGTGCACCGAGCCCTGAGTGATTCCCAAACTCATCGACATTGATCAAGTAGCGCGGCGACGCAGTGACTCCCGAAGTCGGCGACAAGCGACTCCTGTTCGTTCTCACGTACAAAGCCACTCGGTGTCACGGTCATCGCCCGATTCTCGCGGTGCGGCAGGAACACGCGTAGGCGCGTTGCCGCCGACGCCCTTCCCACCCGGCGGGCACCCAGCCGCGGTGATGGCTCTCCACTCGAGTGGATCACGGCCTGATAGCGTGAGGCCTTGGCGATCGGGCCTCATCAGCATTGGCGCGCAACCCGGCCACCGCACGATCAGCGGCCCTGACCGGGCGGTGTCTCATCTCGCGAACGAAATGTGCTCCCGATACCGTGATGAGCCGGCAGCTGCGATCCGGCATGGTGCCTACCTGTGAGTTCGGTTCTGACGGTTATGGGGGCGTTCGGCGTGTTGTTGGCGGGTCGGTACCAGCTCGAGGAGCTCCTCGGCCGAGGTGGAATGGGCGAGGTCTGGCGCGCACGCGACGAGGTCCTCGGCCGCCCGGTCCCGGTCAAGCTCCTCCTGGCCGGTGGCGTTGACCCGACGGCCGCGGCCCGCTTCCACCAGGAGGCCCAGACGACCGCTCGCTTGAGCCACCCCAACGTCGTCGCCGTATACGACTTCGGCCAGGCCGACGGCCGCCTGTACCTGGTCATGGAGATGGTCCAGGGGCACAGTCTCGCCGAGCGGCTGGCCTCGGGGAGGCCTCTCACGCCCCGCGAGGTGGCTGCCATCGGCAGCCAGACCGCCTCAGGCCTGGCCGCCGCGCACCAGCAGGGCATCATCCACCGCGACATCAAGCCTGCCAACCTCCTTCAGGTTCCGGACGGCACGGTCAAGGTGGTGGACTTCGGTATCGCCCGTCTCGCCGATGACACAGCGGCCGCCCTCACCAGCGCGGGCATGATCGTGGGAACGGTTTCCTACCTTGCCCCCGAACGCGCCCTCGGAAAGGACGCCGGTCCTGCCTCCGACATGTACGCGCTCGGCTGCGTACTGTACGAGCTTCTCGCCGGGCACCCCCCGTTCCGCGCGGATACTCCGACGGCGCTGCTCTACCAGCATGTCCAGGAGACG
Organism: Streptomyces sp. NPDC004721; assembly: GCF_053601495.1. Taxonomy (NCBI): domain Bacteria; kingdom Bacillati; phylum Actinomycetota; class Actinomycetes; order Kitasatosporales; family Streptomycetaceae; genus Streptomyces; species Streptomyces sp. NPDC004721. The sequence continues at coordinate 23,349 of NZ_JBSGBZ010000054.1, read as the reverse complement.
CCGTTGCCCCCGCACAGCGTGGGGGCGGAGCTTCCGGCGGAGCTCGAACAACTCGTCCTGGCGCTGCTCGTCAAGGAACCGGAAGCGCGCCCCGGCGCCGAACAGGTCGCGGACTGGCTGTCCGCTCCGGGAAGGTCGAGCGCGGCCGCGACGGCACAGCCCACATCACCGCCGTCCTCACGACCGGCCGCCGAGGTGGGGCGCACGGCCGTGCTGCCGGCTCCTGCCACACGACGATCCCGCAGGCGTGACTCCCGGCCGCGCACGGCAGTGATCTCGGGACTGGCAGCGGCCGCCCTGGCGACCGTGGGATACCTGCTTTTCCAGCCGGACTCCGCACAGGTGGCCGCTGCCGACCCCCCTGCCGCGACCCAGGGAGCAGTGCCGCCCACCACCGACCCCGCGTCCTCGCCATCCGTTGCTTCAGGTGCTTCTCCTCTGTCGAGCCCGTCCGCTGCCGTCGACACTCCCGCAGCGTTGTCGAACGATCCGGGGGTGCTGCTCGCCCAGGTGTCTCAGGAACTGAGCACTGCCGTCGGCGAAGGTCGGCTCGACCCGCACCTCGCCGACGATCTGGAACACAAGGTCTCCGAAGCCCAGGACAAGCTGGCTGAGGGCAGAGAGAAGGGGAAGGACAAGACCAAGGACGTACGCAAACGGGTCCGCGACATCCGGCACGAACTCGCCGACGCCGAGAAGCACCAGGAGTTCACGAGTACCCCTGAGTTCGATCGGCTCCTCGATCACCTCGCGTCCCTGGTCGGGGAAGCCGACTAGGCGATCAGATTTGGGCGCGGCTCGAGCGCTCTGCCGCACCGGGGGTGGAGATCGGCCAGCGGGCAGCGTCCTCGATCGTCCGCAGGGTGCGGGCGGCCTTGTCGACGGACTGCTGCAGCGTGGCCATGAGGTCCACGAGCTGGCCCGGCCGGGCTGCCGGATGCGGGGCCTGTGGCAGCCGGCGGTGTTCCTGCTTGGCTTCGACGACCTCGCGCAGGGCCTGGGTGTAGTGGTCGGTGAACTCGGGTCCGTCGATGCTGTCGCGGGACATGATCTCAACCAGGGTCATGGCCTCGTCGATTTCGCCCGGTTCCAGAACCGCGGGGCCAGGGGCCGCCCGGGCAGGGTCACGGATCTCGTCCGGCCACAGCAGCGTGTGCAGCGCGATCACGTCCCCGCGAACCCTCAGAAGACCGAGCCGCTCACGGCCGTGCCACGCATGCCGCGCGACCGCCACTTTCGCGGCGCGCTGCAGGGCCCGGCGCAGCAGCACGTACGGCTTGGCGGCGACGCGGTCTTGTGGCTGGAGGTAGTAGCCGGGGCCGATCCGAAGGAGGTCGACGTCGGCGGTCGGGAGGAAGCCGACCAGCTCGATCGCGCGCGCCGTGGGCAGCGGCAGCTGCCGCAGTTCTTCGTCGGTGAGCGGGATGATGCGGCCGCCGGCCATCTCGTAGCCCTGGCCGATCTCCCCGTAGGAGACTTCACGGTCCTCGATCTCGCACCAGTAGCGGTTGCGCACCAGGCCGTTGTCGACGGTGTGGATCCGGCGGAAGCGAACGCTGTGATCCTCGGTTGCGCCCAGGACGGCGATCGGGACGCTGACCAGCCCGAACGAGATAGCACCGGCCCACACATGCGGGGGCATGACACACCTCCAGCCCCGAGCAGTATCAGCCCGGCCCGGCACGAGGAAGGGCCGGCCGCGCCCTCTATGAGCCGGGCGTCTGGCGCACGTCCAGGTAGCAGCGCAGCCGCACTCCGGGCTGCCCCGGATCCCGGGCGGTACGGTCCGCCGCTGCGGTCGCCCACTGCGTGGCGAGCAGCTCCTGGACGGTGAAGGCGGTCTGGTCGTCGCATGCCGCGATCTCCACCACGGCCGGTCCCGGCTCCACCACATGTGCTTCGTTGATCGGCTCCATGCCCGGCACTACGCGCCGACACCCCAAGAGGTTTTCCGATCCCGGCGGCTTCACCCGACCGAGTAAGGCCCGGCCATCTCCACCGCCGCGGCGGACTGGCGGAGTACCTGGCGTCGTTCTGCCCGTCGCAGCGCCTGGCCATCCAGGTAGCCGAGTTCAGCGTCAGGCCGGCAGTGCCCGCAGGCCTCGATGCCTTCGCTCAATGCTCGCAAGGCGACGTCCCGGGGTACGCCTTTCCAGCGTTTGCCTGCCATATGGCAGCCGCCGACGTGAACGGCGACGGGCGGCGAGTCACGGTTCAGGCCGCCTTCGAGGATCCAGTCGGGTGCGGCCGGCCGGGCCTGCTCACCGCGCTGGCGCTCCTGCTCGCGGCGTTCGGCTGTGGCGATCTGCTGCCGTACCCGGTCCAGGATGAGGACGAGCCATGTCTCCAGGGTGCGGAGACGTGGCAGGTCAGGCGGCAGATCGTTCACATGTTCGATTCTAGAGGGGTCAGGCGGTGACGACGTTGCGGGCGAGGCCTGATCGTCGACGTACGGCACGGTCCGGTCGTGTCTGACCCTGACCCAGGGGTGAGCGGGGTGGGTGGTGCGGATGCAGCTGAGGGCCGGGGCGCCTCGCCTGGTTGCGCGTCGGCCGGGACTGCCGCGAAGGCGTCAGCGCTACGCCCCGTGGCCGTCATGGTCGGGGCGGCCACGACCCCGACCATGAGGCCGACTATGCCTCCGCCCCCGCTGCGTGCAGCCACGACCATGGTTTGGCAGCCTGGGAAGCGGTGTGTCCGAAGCGACAATAAAATCGAACAAGCGATCTAATGCTGGTAGGGACGCGACCGACTTCCCCGACGACCTGGTCCAGGTGCAGCACGCCTGGAACGCCGCCTATGACGCGCTCGCCGCGCCCCGCCCTCGCGACACCACGGCGCTGCGCCGCCGCCTGCTGCGCCTGTCCGTACGTCTGTGGTGGCACCCCCACTGGAAGACCGTCCCCTCGGCGTCGGCGGCGCGCACCCAACTGCGGCAGTTGGCCCGTGCTCGGGGAGTCGTCCGGTATCGGTTGCGGCTTACGTTGCGTCTCCTGTTGCGCGGCCCGAAGAACCGGTTCCGATCTATGCAGGTCACCACGTGGTTTCGGCCTGGCCGGGTCTCCTGACATCCCCGTTGCGGCCGCTTTCGCCCAGTCCTGACCGGAGTTGAGGGAGAAGGGATGGGCGGCGTGGACGCAGCCGGGGATCGGTGCGCGCTCGCCGTGGTTGCGCGTCGGCCGGGGCCGCCGCGCCGCCGTAGCGTGGCGACGCCAGGCGGGAGGGAGACACTGGTCGGACGGTTCCGGCTGGCGCCGCCTAGATGCGTGCCGACCGCCGTGCCGACACTGGCCGCCGAAGCCGGCGACTGCCTCGCCGACGCCTGCAGCATCACACCTGTGGCCCTGGTCGCCACTCTGGATGACACCATCACCGGGGCGGTGACGTCGCCGCCGGATTCGGGCTCTGGTCGACAACGACCGAGGTATGGGCGACCCCTGACCAGGGCGTGGACGGGGCCGCCCAGTCCCTGCCGTCCTGTCACGGAGCGGGGCACTTCGACGTTAGAGCTCGGCGTCAGTCGGAGCCCTGTTCGATGAGCGCGCCGGGTCGAGTTCAGCTTTCTGCGCACGGCCCTCGGCCTCACGGCTGGAAACCTCAGCCAGCACCTGGCCGTCCTGGAGAAGGCCGGACTGGTCGACATCGAGAAGGGCTACGAGGGCAAGCGCGCCCGCACCTGGCTCTCCCTGACCTCGGCCGGCGACCGCGCCCTGCAGGACGAGGTCACCCAGCTCAAGCGCCTCATCCACCAGATCGAACAAGGCAGGCCAGCCACGGAGTCCTGATCCGGACTCCTGCCTGGAGGAATGGGTGATATACGCGATGGGCAAGATCGAGTTCACGTTCCGATTGCCGCCCACGTCGAGGCGATGTCGCCGCGCCGGGCCGTGACCCTCGCCGGAGGACAGCGCGATGCCTGGGTGCCCAGGGCGACCCGTGTAGCCATCTTTATCTCGGCATATACGGTTTTTTCGCTCTTCTTAGGACAGCTTCAGGCGGTTCTCATGATCGCGGGTCATTCTCTTTTCCGTGACCGAGAGCTTTCACGGTGGCGAGGACGTTGGCCGACACCACTGGACCCATCGAGCGTTGGCGGCGTGAGTCTCGGCTTCGTCATCCCGATCGGCACTGTCAGCTCTGACGTGGCGAAGTTCCGCTTTGGCTTCCCGAGTGGGGCGGGCGCCCTGCCGGGCGATGCGTAAGGAGTACGACATGAGCAAGCTGGTTCTGCACGAGGTGACCGCTCCCGTCGGCCCCGCCGCAGTCCCCATGGTCCCGGAGGCGTACGAGATCCACGCACCGGCGAGGCGGGTCCCGGAGGTGTCGGTTCCGCACCTGATGGGCTTGCGTACCAGCGCGGCGCGCCCCCACCGCCGCAAGGTGCCGCTGAGCCGTCTCGCCCCGGCGCTGGGCTGAGTCGGAGTTGCTGGCCCGGAACGCTCTTGCCGAGGCCGGCTCCTGCTGGGCGGACAAGGACGGCTACCAAGGCGCCGACGGCATGGTCCGTCTCCCTTACCGCGGCCGATGGGACAGCCTTTCCGCCGGTCAGCAGGCCGTCAATCGGTCTCATGCGAAGGTCCGGGCACTGGCCGAACAGGCCATCGCCGCCCGCCGCCGAAGCGGCCCTTGTGCTCGTCGATGAACGCTACGAGCGTGTGTGTGGCCGGTCGAGCTCGGCCGCGAAGAAAGACGCCGCAGCCTTGAGGATCTCATTCGCCCGCCTGAGCTCGGCGTTCTCCTTCTTCAGCCGCTTCAGCTCGGCCGACTCCTCCGTCGTGGCGCCCGGCCGGGCACCCGCGTCGATCTGGTCCTGCCGCACCCACTTGCGCAGCGTCTCGGTCGTGCCGATGCCCAACTTCTGGGCGACCGCTTTCATCGCGGCCCACTCGGTGTCGTACTCCGGCCGCACCTCGGCGACCATCCGCACCGCACGACGGCGCAGCTCAAGCGGGTACTGGGAAGGACGTGCCATAACTCGATCCTCTCAAGTGATCGAGTCCCTACCGAACCCGGAACGGTTCACTCTGCCTTTCACATGGTTCGTTTGTCACAGGACAGTCAACGGCGCGGGCAATTCCTCGCTGAGGGACGACGTCGCATCCGCTGAGAACCCGAGTCTCGTGCGCCTGAGTGAGAGCCACATCCGTCAAGCAACTGGTAGTCCGGACGCGCGCTGCTCCCAGTCATTCGACTGCCACACGGCTGATGACTGTCAAAGGCCCACCGCTTGACTTGCGGGAACGCTTGCTGGCCTGGTCTGTTGCTGGAGCGGCGATTGCTCCAGGCCCGACCTACTGGACCCGCCTCTGACGGCTTACGTGGGGGGCTACGTTGACGGTTGTCCTGAGGGAGCTTCGCGGGGCGGACGCACTTACTCAGGCAACCTTCGGGAAGCACCGCACGGGCCATCCGCTCCTCCGGAATCTCCGCCAGCCCACCCCAAGCAACGACACGAACCCACCTCGAAGACGACGACGGCCTGCCCAAACCCCAACCGGTCGTATGGGTCGTCGTCACGTAGGCCTCGGACTTACCAACAGCGTCCCTGACCGCGACGGGCTTTCGCGTGCATCCGCGCTAAGTGACTGACGGTGACGTTCAGGTAGTCGAACCACCGTCGTGTCTTCAACCGGCCGTATGTCAGAAAGGTGTGACCCGCGTGGTGTACTGATCATCCTCGCGCGCCAGTTCCTGCCAGTGGCGCTCCTTCTTCTTCAAAACGAGAGGTCCGTAGATCGCGGCGATTGCGCCGATCGCGGCTCCGCTCAGTGCACCTATAAGCCCCATCAGGGCACTACCATCCGGCATGGGCACGACCATGGCAGCAGGATTGCCTGTTGGGCAGAGGGCCCGGCGGTCCAGCCTCGCTCATCCTCGGGGCTACGAGGTGTTGGAAGTCCTTCATCTCTTCTCCGTACGTGGTCGGTCGACGGTGTCCGCCGCTGTTGGACCAGAACAGCGCGGTCAGTCCGCGCCGGTCCTCGTCGCTCAGCTTCTTCGCCCAGGCCGGTTCGGCCAGGACCTGCTGAACCAGCAGGGTGTTGACGTGGACGAGCGCGGACTGGAGCAGGTGCAGGGCGAGCATCGACATTTCGGCGTGCTCCATGTCCGGGCCGGTCAGGGCGCCGTCCTTGCCGTAGTGGAGCACGGTGTTCGCGCTGTTCCAGTTCTCGACGACCTGGAGCCCGCCGTGGATCTCGCGGCGCAGGCCGGGACTGGCGAGGTAGTCGCAGGCGAAGATCGTGCGCACGGCGCGGCCGAGTTCTTCGAGGGCCTGGTAGGTGGGGTGCTTGGAGCCGCCGCGGGTGAAGCGCCGCAGCACCTGCTCGGCCTCGGCTGTGCCGAGCCGGAGCGCAGTCTGTCGCCCGGCTGGTTTCCCCATGATCTTGCCTGGGCAGCACGGCCCGGGGACGGTGAGGAGCAGCAAGCGGGGCGGAGATCGGCGCCCACAGCGGCAGTCCGGAGACGGGGGCCCGGCTACATGAAAGTCGCATACGTTGCCGTGCCCGTCCACGATTGATCCACTGCGCGGTATTCGGCCAGGTCCGATGGCTTTGTGCCATTCGTCGGCAACCCGCCTCCGACATCACCGCGACGCCGCTACACAGGAAGGCTGGGGCGGCGTGCTGCTGTCCCGGCATGGTGATGGCCGGTGGTCGGGGGAGGTTGGGACGGTTGCTGACCATCAATGTGGCGGTGCTGCTCGCAGTCATCGTGTTCTTCCGGCTGCGGCGGCGCACGGAGGCCCGCAGTCGCTTCGACGAGAAGCTGACCGTCGTCATCGTCCTGGCGCTGGGCGTCCTGATCGCACCCACCCCTGCGGGCCAGGGGATTTTGAACATCTTGGGACAGCTTGCGAGTGGCGTCACCCAGGCCGGTCGATGAGCCCCCGCACACGCAGGAGCCGGCCGGCGCCAACTGGCGCCCACTGCGGATCACGGGTCTGGGGAGTGGGGGAGTGATGGCAGCACGTCGACGGCGCTGGCGCTTGAAGAAACGGACGCGCAGGCAGTTACAGGGCTGGGGTGCGGTGGCGGCGGTGGCCGCCGCGGTATGGGTGGCCGGGCACTGGGCGGCGGTGTGGCCCGTCCTGGTGGTCGTACTCTCCGCCGCCGTGGCGGTGGGAGCCATCTGGGCGCTGTTGCGGGCGCACCGTCTCGCGGTCGGCCAGGACCGCGCGTGGCGGGCGCAGGAGGAGGCCAGGGCGCGGGAGTTGTCGATGGCCGAGGTCGACGCATTGTCGTGGCAGGAGTTCGAGACGTACGTCGCCGATCTGTGCCGGCGGGACGGCTGCACGAAGGTCGTCGTCAGCGGCAAGAGCGGTGACCTGGGCGCGGATGTCGTCGGCTACCTGGCCGACGGCCGCAAGCTGGTCGTCCAGTGCAAGAAGTATGCGCCGCACCGGAGTGTGTCCTCGCAGGACATGCAGAAGTTCGTCGGCACCGCCCGTCTCGAACACGGCGCGGACGTCGCCTTGTTCGTCACCACCTGCCGCACGTTCACGAAGGCCGCGCTGGGCCTGGCGCTGCGCCAGGACATCGTGGCCCTGCACCGCGACCTGCTGGGCTCCTGGGTCAAGGGCGCTCATCTGGAAACCTTGATCCCGCTCAACGGAAGCGGCGGCGGCACCAGGCGGCGCCCGTCTGCCTGACCGTGACACCCAGTGGCCGCCTGACGAAAGACGTGAGGCCAGCTGCCCCAGAGGTGTGACGGGACTCTGGCCTGGCTGATGGGACTGGTCAACGCACGCGTCCGAGATGGATGACACTGACGCGGATCTGCTGGTCGTTGATCTCGTACATCACGCGGTAGCGGGCCACGTGGATGCGGAGCAGGTCGGCGCTGCCGAAGGCGTCGTCGGGGCGGGGGTTGTCGGCGAGGCGGCCGACGGCGGTGAACACCTGCCGTACCCCGTCGGGGTCGTCCTTGGCGAACCGCTCTGCCTGGGTGAGGGCCTCGGGCTCCCAGATGACCTCGTAGCTCACGCCTCAGTACCGCCGAACACGCGCCGGTACGCCTCGTCATGGGAGACGCCGGCGTCCTCGCCGCTGGCCTGGCGGGCCCGGTAGGCGGCCAGGGCCCGCAGCTCCTGCAGTTCCAGGGCGTCGGCGGGGCTGACCAGTATGGCGACGGTCTGTCCGTGGTCGGTGATGGCGACCGGTTCACGGGTGGCGCTGACTTCGCGCGCGATAGCGCCCAGGCGGGCACGGGCTTCCACGATCGAGTAGGTCGTCTCCGTCATGCACACCAGCTTACGGAAGTGTGCACCTTTCGACCATCGAACGAGCTTCGTACGCAATTTGTACGGTAAAAGTACGCGATCCGTACGGTTAATGGGGTAGACTCTGGGTCAGGAGGTGTTCCATGTCCGAGTTGTTCGACGCAGTCGACGCCTTGGTCGCATCCCGCTCTCCACTGCCGTCGGCGGAAGAACGCAAGCGGCTGCGCACCGCCCACGGCCTGACACTGGACGAAGTCGCCGCCGCACTACAGGTGCGCCGGGCCACGGTGTCCGGGTGGGAGTCGACCAAGAAGCCGACCGAGCCGCGCGGCCCGGAGCGTGAGGCGTACGCACGGCTACTCAGGCAGCTCGCGGAGCTCTACCCCGCCCCGGAGGAGCCGGCCGCCCCAGTGCCCACCACGTTCACCGGCGCACCCGCGCCGCAGGAAGCGGGGACTCTGTCCACAGGCCAGGCCCCCGAGGCCGCGGCCATGACCGCACACGAGAACACCCAGACCCCTGCCCCTGCTCCCGCCGCCGCTGCGCCGGCCGCCACACCCCGCCCGGCGCGCACCACCAGGCCGTCGCCGACGTCGCGCCGCCTCGGCGCGCGGAAGGCGGCCCCCGCCGGCACCCCGGTGGGCGGCACCGACCCGCGGTTCGAGAACGGGCCGCTTGCGGTCGTCGACGTCGAAGACGGGCAGGTGCTGGCGTACTGCACCGGCGGCCTGGTCCTGGACGTGCCCGCCAAGTCGATCCCGGCCCTGGTGGACTGGACGCTGCGCGAGGCGAAGCTCGGTCAGCCGAAGCTCTCGGGGCCGGGCAAGGACGCCGATCCGCTGCTCGTGCTCACCGTGGCCGCGCTGGAGCGCTACGGTCTCCCGGCGACCTTCACCGAGGAAGAGCGGCTCGCCGGGCGCCTGCCGGAGGGCCACAAGGTGATCAAGCAGCTGATCCGCGCGGAATGGAAGCTGACCAAGCGCGGCTTCGGGCCGTGGGCGCGCATCTACCGCCCCGCACAGGGTTCGGAGCGGGCCTGCGTCCAGCTGTGCATCCCGTCCTGGAACGCGCTGGACACCCGGCACTGGGGCGAGGCCGGGCAGCTCCCGCCGGCCGAACTCGCCCGCGTGCTGGGCGTCTACGCGTCCCGGGTGATGACGCCGCGCGGTTCCACCGCCGTCACCGGGCTGGAGCTGATGACCGCGCTGCACCCGGCGACCCGGGCCTCCGAGCCGGACGCCGGCGGCAAGCGGCACTCCGAGCACAACCCCGGCTCGCTGGGGAAGGATCCAGTGGACTGCGCGCCGTGCGAGGCCCCGGACGGCCACCCGCTGCTCAAGGACCTGCCGCGCTTCCACGTGCGCGGTCCGGCGGAGAAGCTGTTCGAGGAGGCGTACGACTGGGCGCGGCCGATGACGGATGCCGAGTGCACCCTGCGGCACCTGGTCGGCATCGACGTCAACATGGCCTTCGCGGCGGGCGCCAACGGCCTGCCCGTCGGTCTCGGAGCGCCGACGCACATCACGAACCCGGTCTTCGACCCGAAGTTGCCCGGCTCGTGGCTGGTGGACCTGTCGCACGTCGACCTGTCGAAGGTGAAGGTCGGCAAGGAGTGGGTGGAGCTGGACGGCTCGCTGCTGCCCAGCCCATTCACGCCCAAGGGAGAGCGCCCCGAGGGGCCGGCCTGGTACGCGACGCCCACCGTGGCGTACGCGGTGGAACTCGGCTACGAGGTACGGCCGGTGGAGGCGTGGGTGCGGCGGGAGAACGGCCGCTACTTGGACGGCTGGTACAACCGGCTGCGGGACGCCTACCTTGCCACGATGGCCGACCTCGGCGTCGACGCCAACCTGGCGCCGGAGGACTTCCTGGCGGCGATGGACGGCTACAAGGAACGTGACCCGGAGCTGGCGATCGTCGTCTCGGCGATCAAGGCGACGGTGAAGGGCGGACTGGGCAAGCTGCGCGAGAGGCCCCGGGGCGAGGGCTGGCGGCCGGGCGACCCATGGCGGGCGCTGTCCCGGCCGACGTGGCGGCCGGACATTCGCGCGGCGGTCATCTCCCGCACCCGGGTCAACCTGCACCGGAAGATCGTGAAGCACGCGGCGTTCACCGGGCAGTACCCGGTCGCGGTCCTGTCCGACTGCGTCGTGTACGCGGCCTACGGGCCCTCGCCGCTGGACTTCCTGCCCTACAGGGAGGGCAAGCCGCTGCCCGGCGGCTTCAAGCTCGGCATCAACCCCGGCCTGGTCAAGCATGAGGGCACCCAGTCCGTCCTGTGGGGCGAAGAGGTCCGCGAGCGGTTCAACGCCCCGGAGCTCAACCTCGCCCGGTACATCAAGGACGGCACCGTCACCGACGTCGACAACGGAGAGTAGGAGTAGGCGATGACCCTGTTCGGGGACGGCCTGGACGCCGCGGTGCAGAAAGCGTTCACCCGCCCGGCACCCAAGAGCGCGCCCGCGCAGATGCGCTACCTGGTCAAGCAGCTCAAGAGCACCAAGGCCGTCGCCCAGATGCTTCGGATCTCCCAGCGCACCGTCGAGCGGTACGTGAAGGACCAGATCAAGAAGCCCCGCCCGGACCTCGCAGCCCGCCTGGAGCGAGAGGTGAGGAAGCGGTGGCAGCCGCAGATCCGGGCCAAGGCCCGACAGAAGGCGGCGACCACCGGCGGCATCGTCATCGACACCCGCGCCCGCATGGGCTACACCGCGCCGATCGGGTCGACGGACCAGGACCGCATCCGGCACCTGACCGTCGCCCTGCCGCCCCGCTACGCCGCCCGCCTCTTCGAGGCCCAGGAGGCCGGCGCCACCGAACAGCAGCTCAAGGAGATCGCCGCCGAAGCGCTCAAGGAGGTGTACTTCCAGGACAACGGCCGCCGCGCCGGCCAACTGGAGGAAGTCCGCTTCACGGACATCGAGCACCTGGAGTTCGACCTGTAGCAGCCGGGGCTCCAACAACCTGCGAGCCCGGACCAACTGGTCCGGGCTCGCTCGCGTATCCGCGGGAAAATAGATGCTCATGCACGCGATACCGTGCTCAACCCACGTCCTACTCCGGAGGCGGCGTCACCGGCTTCGTAGTGGTCGACGTCCGCTGCACAGGTCAGGGTCGGAAGGTCGCGGTCGAGCAGGCCGTTCATTTCGATGGCCGTCCGGCTGAGGAGGTGGGCGTCCCGACCCGGCGTCGTGCACCGACACCGACATCTGCCGCATCCTCAGCCAGGCCGGATGAGCTCTTTCTGAGTCCTTCGGCCGGTCGAGCACGACCACCGGGATGACGACCGCTCCCGACGGGGCGAACCTGTTGGGCTTGACCTTCGAGTCGGGTGGAAGGTTTACCGTCGGCGGTGTGACGACGTACCGCATCTCGCAGTTGGCCGAACGCTCCGGCCTTCCGGCCACGACGCTGCGTTTCTACGAGACCGCCGGATTGCTGTCGGCCGAGCGGACCGCGTCCGGGTACCGGGTGTATGGCGAGGACGCGGTGGAGCGGTTGGCGTTCATCTCCTCGGCGAAACTGCTGGGCCTGGCGCTGGAAGAGATCCGCGAGCTGCTGGCCGTCCGCGAGGAAGGTGTGTGCGCCTCGGTGCGGGCCCGAATGCTGCCGCTGGTCGCCGACCGGATCCAGGACACCGACGGCCGGATCGCCGAGCTCCGCGCCTTTTCCGGCCACCTGGCCGGGGTCCACGCCGCGCTCTCGGGCCCGGCGCCGACGGGCGCGTGCGGCCCGGACTGCGGCTGCACCACGACCACCCAGGCGGCTGGGCCGGTGCCGGTGACGCTCTCGCCAACCCGCCCCGCGTCCCGCCCGCAGGAGGAGGCGTGGCGGGATGCCCCGGTCGCCTGCACCCTCGGCGGCGCCGAGCTGGGCAAGCGCACCGAGCAGTGGCGCACCCTCCTCGCCAAGGCCGATCAGCACGAGGAGATCGACGACGGGATGCAGCTGTCCTTCCCGCCGGACGCTGGCCTCGCCGGGCAGCTCGCCGCGCTCGCCGCGGCCGAGCAGGGCTGCTGCGCGTTCTTCGACTTCACCCTGCACCTGACCCCTGATGCCCTCCATCTGAGCGTGCGCGCGCCCGAGAGCGCCGCCGGGATGCTGGCCGACCTGTTCGGAGCGACCCCATGACCACCTCGTCCTCTCGTCCGTCCCGGCCCTGGGGCACGCTCAGCGCCGGCGCGGCCGCACTCACCGCCTGCGCGGTGTGCTGCGCCGGACCGCTGCTGGGCGTCCTCGCTGGTATCGGCGTCACCTCCGCGATCGGTGCCTTGTGGATGCCTGCCCTCGCGGTGCTGACCGCGGCCGCAACCGTGAGTTTCTTCGTCGTACGTCGGCGCCGTAAGGCAGCCACCTGCAGCACCACCCCCACACGCGCCGATCTCGGCATGCCCACGGTCCAGCCCGCGTCCAAGGACAGCGCGTAGTCGGGCTGAGAGCACTGCCGGTGTCCGGGCGGTGGTGTGACCTGTGAGGATGGGCGAGCGGCTGCCGCTGTGGCCAGTGCGAGTACGAGCAGGGCCGTCAGGGGTGCGAAGACGGTGGAGGCGAGCCCGCCGGCGAGGGTGACGATCGTCAGGGCGCGGACGTGGTCGGGTGCCCACCAGCGGGTCAGGGCGGCGAACGCGGGCTGGTAGAAGGTCGAGGCCATCGCGAGTCCGGCCAGCGTGCGCCGCCGCGCGAGGGGCATGGACGCCGGCGCCGTCGCGGCGGCCCTCGAGGAAGCTCGGTTCGACGCGCGGCAGGACTCGCGGCACGAGGACCTGGCCGACGTCCGGGGTCAGACAGAGCTGGCGGAGTGGGGGCGCATCGAGCGGCTTCTCGCCGTCGCGGCGTCGGGAACCGTCTAAGGCCCGGACGTCGACGACGTCGTCCAGGCCGGCGTCGACGCCTGGCTCGCCCACGCCCTAGCCGCGCACCTGCCGAACTCGCCCGCCTGGTCCCCGGCGCCGATGTCGACCAGCTGGCGTTCGCGGCCCGGATCGCCACCACCAAGCCCGAAGCCGTCGGGGCGCTCGCTGCGTGCCTCGCCCGCGCCCGGTCGTAGCGCAGCATTCGCACGATCCGCTCCGGCGCGAACTGGCCTCACGCTCCGCTGTCCCCAGACCCCCAGCACCTGGGGGACAGACCTGTGAGGGACCTGGGGGAGGGCCAGAAATTCCCGGAAGACCTGTGATGTCTGAAGGATTGGGAGGCTGTTTTCCCAGGCAGACGTGTTCCTGGGAGGTGACCCGAGAGCCTTGGAGGAAGCTGGTGTCCCGTCGTAGAGGATCTGGTCCGCGGAGCCGGCTCAGACCTGGAGCGACCGGATCAAGTGAGACGCGGAGGCGCCAGGAATCTCAGGTGATCTGGTCCGGCTGAGGCGTTTCGAACTGATACCACGACGCCTGGGTGATCAGTACAGGCGAGGGAGACCTGCTCCAGGAGCCAGGGGGCGTCGACCGCCTTCGTGCTGGCCCGTCGCAGGATGGCCGCGCAGATCGTGCGCGAGGCGATATCGACCGTGGTGTCGGCTCTACACACGGGGTGGCGGCGCGGCCGTGGTCGGCTGGTGGCACGATCGTTGCGGCTGCGAGGGCGCTGAGGGTCGCGGGGCCGCTGCGGGTTCGTCCCCCTTGGGGGCAGCCGCTAAGTTTTTTCGCGGATTCCCGCCGTGGATGTCGAAAACGCCGGGCGTGCTTCTACCTACCCGTGACAGCCCCCGCCCGGGGGCGGGCACGACGAACGAGGAGCAGAACCATGAAGTACATGCTGCTGATGCAGTTCAGCGAGAAGAACGTCGACTTCCCCAAGCTCGACGAGTGGAAGCCCCAGGAGATCCAGGCCCACATCCAGTTCATGAAGGAGACCAATGCCGGCCTCGCCGCCGCCGGCGAACTGGTGGACGCCCAGGGCCTGGCCATGCCGGAGACCGCCCGGATCGTGCGCTCTCACAGCGGCGGCGCGCCGGTCGTCACCGAGGGCCCGTTCCCGGAGTCCAAGGAGTGGGTGGCCGGCTGGTGGATCGTGGACTGCGACACCGAGCAGCGGGCGATCGAGATCGCCGCCGCCGTCTCCGCCGCTCCCGGCCCGGGCGGGCGGCCGCTCAACATGCCGATCGAGGTGCGCCAGATCATGGCGGCCCCGCCCACCGAGCTGTGAACACCCTCTATGACGACCTTTGGACCAGCCGTCGACGACCTGCTGCGCACGCTCGCGCCGCAGGTCGTCGGCGTGCTCACCCGCCGCTACGGGGACTTCGCCGCCGCCGAGGACGCCGTCCAGGAGGCCCTGCTGAACGCCGCCGCACAGTGGCCGGCCGAGGGTGTGCCGCGCAACCCGCGCGGCTGGCTGGTTCAGGTAGCCGGCCGACGGATGACCGAGCAGGTCCGCAGCGACCAGGCACGCCGCCGGCGCGAGGAGCTGGTGGCCGGGCAGGTCCCGGCCGACCGGCGGTCCGCACCCGGGGCCGACGCCGGAGACGAGGGCGCGCACGACGACACCCTCACGCTGCTGTTCCTGTGCTGCCACCCTGTGCTCTCGCCGGCCTCGGCGATCGCGCTCACCCTTCGCTCAGTCGGCGGCCTGACCACCGGCGAGATCGCCCGCGCCTTCCTCGTCCCTGAGGCGACCATGGGCCAGCGGATCAGCCGGGCCAAGCAGCGGATCAAGGACTCCGGAGTCCCGTTCCGGATGCCGAACAACGCCGAGTGGCCAGCACGGCTGGACGCGGTGCTGCACGTCCTCTACCTGATCTTCAACGAGGGCTACGCCAGCAGCACCGGCCCCGAGCTGCGGCGCGTCGAACTCGCCCGGGAGGCGATCCGCCTCACCCGGGCCGTCCACACGCTGCTGCCGGACAACGCCGAGGTGGCCGGCCTGCTCGCGCTGATGCTGCTCACCGAGGCGCGCGGGCCCGCCCGCAGCAACCCGGAAGGCGAACTCGTCCCGCTTGCCGAGCAGGACCGCAGCCGATGGGACACCGCCGCGATCGCCGAGGGCATCGCGCTGATCACCGCCGCCCTGCCGCGCGGCCCGGTCGGCCCATACCAGGTGCAGGCGGCCATCGCGGCCGTCCACGACGAGGCGCCCACCGCCGCCGAGACGGACTGGCCGCAGATCCTCGCCCTGTACGGGGTGCTCGCCCGCATCTCCGACAACCCACTGATCCCCCTGAACCGGGCGGTCGCCACCGCCATGGTGGACGGCCCCGCCGCCGGCATCACCATGCTCGCCGACCCGACGCCCGCGCTCGCCGGCCACCACCGGCTGTACGCGGTCCGCGCCCATCTGCACGAACTCGCCGGAGACCGGGAGGCCGCCATCGCCGACTACCGCACCGCTGCCCGCCGCACCACCAGCCTCCCAGAGCGGCACCACCTCAGCCTGCGCGCCGCCCGACTGGCCGCGCGACCGGGAGGTGAGCCACCGGTAAAAGCCCGGTGAGGCAGGACAGCTCCTGACGTCGGCGGACCAGGTCACCTGAGATCGCAAGCGAATCGGACCAGATCACTTGAGACAGGGACCATATCTCTGGAGACGGGACAGCTGGAGGATAGACCCACTCGGGGTCGCCGTAGCAATGGCCGCAAAAACAACGGATATCCCTGACCAGCAGTGTGATGGCCTGGCCCGTTGGTCAGCCTTCCTGGACGATGGGTTCGGCAGCGGCGCCTTCGCGGTGTTTGCGGAGTTCTCGGTACAGCGTGGAGCGGCTGATGCCGAGGCGGGGATCGCGCCGTCCTTGATCCGCTGGGCGGCTCCGGCTCGGGTGGTGGCGTTGAGCTTCGCCGCCGGGCACCGACCATAGGCATGGGCCCGGGGCGGGGCCCATGCCTATGGTCGGAGGCTCGTTCGTCAGGGCTGGCCGTCGGCCGGGAGACCCACCCTGCCCAGGATGGTGAGGTCCGTGCGGTGCGGCGAAGTCGACAGCAGTGCGAGGACATCTGCGGGGGTGGGACCGTCGGCGAGCGACGGAGCGGCGAGGGCTGCCTGCGCACTGGCCTGGTCCCGCCAGACTTCGGTGACATGCACCGTGTCCGGATCGGCTGCGTCCTGGCTGATCAGGTAGAGCTCACAGCCGGGGAAGCCGTGCAGCCTCTCCGCCACCCCCAGCGGGACAGTGGCGAGTTCGCCTGCCACGGTCGGCAAGGACCACATCCGGCCGCCTGCGGGGCCGACCGCGCTTGCCCCGCACCGGCGGGGATCGCCTCCAGCACGACGGCGTCGACGCCGGGCCGGGCGTATCGCTCCAGGGACAGTCCGCATGCGGTTGTGGATTCGGGCTCGGCCGAGGTCGAGCGGGAGTCAGGGGCGCCGTAACGCGCCGCTGTTGCGTGCGCGGGGAGCCGTGTCCCGAGGGCGCGCGTGGGAGCGGGCGAATCCACTGACGTGGTGTTCATCCGGGGTTGCTCATCTCAGCCCGTGAGCGTCATCGAAAGGGTCACCAAGATCCATAGCTTGGTCAACGGTGTGTCATCACCATTCGCCCTGTCGGCCTCACTGAACCGAGGACTCCACCTTGTCCAGCGATATATCCGCAGGCCCTGCCACGCATGGGCCCAATCGCCGCAACTTCCTGATGCTGTCCGGTGCCGTCGCCGCGGCCACCGCCATCGGCCAGGCCGCACCCGCCGCGGCCGCACCCGGTGGCGGCATCGGCAATCTCGGCGGCTACCCCTTCTCTCTCGGTGTCGCGTCCGGTGATCCCCTGCCCGACTCTGTGATCCTGTGGACCCGACTCGCTCCGCGGCCGCTCGAGATCGGTTCCGGCATGCCGGACAAGCCCGTCCCAGTCCACTGGCAGGTGGCCCACGACGAGGCCTTCAGCCGGATCGTCCGCGAAGGCGAGACCTTCGCACTGCCCGAGCACAACCACTCCGTCCACGTCGACGTGCGCGGTCTGCCGGCGGACCGCTGGTTCTACTACCGCTTCCGCTGCGGTTCCGAGCTGAGCCCGGTCGGCCGCACGCGGACCCTGCCCTCACCCGGCGCGCCCGTCGACTCGTTCACGATCAGCCACGTGTCCTGCCAGAACTGGGTGACCGGTTACTTCACGGCGCACCGGTACATGGCGGAGGACGGCCTCGACCTGGCATTCCACCTGGGCGACTACATCTACGAAGGCGCGATCACCGCTGCCGCGCCCCGCGGCGGCACCTTCGTGCCGGACGACATCCGCACGGCCTGCCAGACACTCGACCAATACCGCCTGCGTTACTCGCTGTACAAGACGGACCCGGACCTGCAGGCCGCGCACGCGGCTTTCCCGTGGGCGGTCACCAGGGACGACCACGAGGTCGTCAACGACTACCTGGGCGGAGTCGACCGTGGGCAGAAGCAGCTGGCCCGTCGGGCCGCCGGGTACAAGGCGTGGTGGGAGAACATGCCCACCCGGTGCGACCCGCCCGTCGGGCCCAACCAGCGCATCTACCGCCGGTTCGCCGTCGGGAACCTGGCCCAGTTCGACTTGCTGGACAGCCGGCAGTACCGGATCGCCGACAATGACCCGGCCGTCTCCAAACTCGGCAACGAGCAGGAGGCGTGGCTGATCGACGGCATCAACTCTCACGGCACGACCTGGCACGTGCTCGCCCAAGGCCAGCAGCTGGGCGGTGTGACAGCGAACAGCCCCACGCGAAACCGCATCTACCGGGCCTACTACGACCGGCAGGTCAGCCCGATCATCCTGAGCGGCGATCTGCACTGGACCCTCGTCCAGGACTCCCTGCTCGCAGTTCCGGACGCCACCAGCCCGATCGTCGGCACGGAGTTCATCGTCACGTCCATCACCTCGACCGGTGACGGCCCGGGCAGCCAGACCACGAAGGACAACTGGCTGAAGAACCCCTGGGTGAAGTACGCCGACGGTTACCGCGGCTACATCCGCACGGTCATCACGCCGACGGGTGTTGCCAGCACGCAACGCGACGTCAAGTTCGTCACCCGGCCGAACGCGCCCGCGTGGGACGCCCAGAAGTTCTACATCCAGGCCGGAAAGCCTGGCGTCCAGCTGCTGTAGCCGAGACGGGGCCGGGCCACCGGGCTGTCCAGCAGCCGCTCGGCGTCCGAGGCATGGATGAAGCCGCGCCGCAGCAGCCACGGGCTTGACGCGCTGACCGACGGGCGCCTTTGGGTCGTAGCTGTAGCTGACGTTTTTCGAGACGCTAAGCGGTCGGAAGGTGACAGTACCGCCGGCGCCCTGCTGCCACTGGCTCTCCAGCAGCTGGTCGAGTTCGCGGCCGGTCACCTTGCCGCTGGTGAGCGCCGCGCCGAAACCACCGGTCTCGTGGATCAACCCGAACATGATCTCATCGAAGAGGACGCGGCCCGGGGCGTCGGCGGGTCGGTTCGCCGTCGGCGCGTAGGTAAGGTCGCGCAGCAGGGTGTTCGGCAACACGAGCCCGACGTCGGCACCGCCGTCCTTCTGCGCTGCCCACCGGAACGCGTCGGCGGTGGCATTGCCCAGGGTCGACTCCTCCGCGTCCGCAGACGTACGGGTGAGGTCGCCAGCGATGTCGGCGACAGGTTCGTTGCGTCGCGCAGCGAGCCGGTCGCGCCAGTACTGCGCCATCCGCAGAACCTCGGGGTCCGGCGTCACGGTGCGGGTGTTGGCGTGATTGATGGCCACGGTGCGGTCGCGCAGGACGTCGCCGGTCTTGGGGTCCAGATGGAGGTTGATCTCGCTGATAAGGCGGCCGTGGTTGGCAGCCTCGACGACCGGGCGGGGGTTGCCTGCCGGGTCGGGCAGCATGCAGTTGCCGAGGGCGTGCCAGTGCCCGGTGACGATGGCGTCGACGGCGGGCGCGATCTGCTTGTTCATCTCGACCATCGGTCCGGAGGGTTTCGTGCAGTCGTTGTAGAAGTCGCCAGCCTGCGCGAATCCCTCGTGCACCACCGCGACGATGGCCTTCACGCCCTGGGCCTGCAGCTCAGCCGCGTAGCGGTTGATCTCCTGCGCCTCCGGCAGAACCCGCAACTGGTTAGAGGGCCAGTACGAGAGCCCTCCGTCGGGCGTGGTGGTCGTGGTGGCGTGGATGAAGCCCACAGGCAGCGTGCCGCCATGACCGTCGTCGACCTGCTCGATGTGATACGGCTTCACCACCAGTTTGTCGGTCGCGCCGTCGACGACGTTGGCCGAGTAGTAGTCGTAGTCGGCACCGTGGAACCGCTTCCCGGTGGAGTCGGTGAAGCACAGGTCGCCGTCGGGGCGGCCCTTGCACGTGCCCTCCATTATGTGGCGGAGGTAGTCGAGGTTGCGGTCCAGCTCGTGGTTCCCGATCGTCGAGAACTGCAGACCAATGTGGTTGAGGTACTCGATCGTCGGCTCGTTCCAGAAGAACGCAGTCTCAAACGGCCAGCCGGAGAAGTCGTCCCCAGCCGAGAACAGGATCGAGTTCTTCTCGGGCAGGGCGGCCTGGTCGCGGAGACGGTCCAGGTGGGCTGCAAGGTAGGCGCCGCCGCCGACGGTCTGGGTCGCCTCACCGGCGTGGGCGCCCGGCACCGTCGTGGTGTAGTCGCCGAAGTAGCCGTGGAGGTCGGTGATCGACAGCAGCTGCACCGGGACGGGGTCAATCGCTTCGGCGACGGTGTCATCCGCCATGACGACAGTGGGCGACGCCAAAGTCAGGACGAGGCCTGCGGTAATCGCGGTGGCCAGTCGACGCCACCAAGGGCGACTGCTCCGCAAGCGGGCGTTGGACATCGTGTTACGGCTCCTTGTGAGAGGTAAGTGGCCGCTGAGGACTCGTCATGCCCACATCCAGGCAACGCGACGCTGAGGTAACGGCCGCCGTGAGTGTTCTGTCGAGATGCGAACTCTGGGTGACCTACGAGCGCCAGGAGCCGGAAATTCTTTTCCTGCCTCGCCGTGCCTGATGGATCGGTCAGCGGGAGTCAACGGCGGCCTGTTGCTGACCTGTTGCACGACATCGACTGGTCCCTTTCGTGCGCGACAGCCAGGTAGCACGACCACTCACCACCGTGATCAATCCGATTCCCAAGCTGAAAGCGCAAGTTCGAATCTCGTCACCCGACGAGCGGCGGTGGAGATTGGGAGTGAGGAAGTCTCACGGGTGTTCAGGGCTACGGTCGTTGACGTCCCTGATGTGCTCGTGGTCGGCGGAGTGGGCTCCCACCCATTCGATGTCCGGCCGGAAAGGTCAGCCACGGCAGTTGTAGTTCCGGCGTCTGTGCTGGTTGGCGGCTTGTGGGGTCGGGTGCGGGCATAGCGAGATAACGGCAGCACACCTCTGTCTAGCGTGACGGCGGTCGTGGAGGGTGCCCACGCACCCGGACGCCCCGGCCGGAGCCCGAGAACACGCGCCCGCTCAACGCGCCTTGCCGATTCCCGATCGGAGGGGAGGTCATCCGATCGAGAAGTCGGCGAACTCGAGGTCGCTGAAGGCGATGGGCAGGCCGTGGGCGCGGCTTACCCGTCGCGGAAGTAGGTGTGCCCAGCGCGCGGGCGAGGATCACCATCTGCTGCTGTTCGCCCGCGCCGGCGTCTCGGGCGGCGAACAGCTCGCGGGCGACCTCTCCTGGTAGGTACTGGGTGATCCACCGCACCCGCGGATCGTCCGAGGATCCTGCCTGTGCGGCGAACCCGAATCGCGCCCTGGTGTGGAAGACGAAGCCTTCCGCTTCGGCCTGCGCACGCCGGCGGGCCCGTATCCGGGGCTGCCATCGAGCCAGGACCGCTTCCTCGATCGCCCGGACCTGCAGCGGACCCGGCGGACGCCGCGCTCCGGGCTTCTTCGTCACCCACCGCTGCACGGTGCGCTGCGACACCCCCAGCACGGCGGCGACCCTCCGGGTGGAACCCTGGTGCGCTACGAGCAGAAACCGCAGGCGGGCCTCGGTGCTTGAGGGGACGGGGCGGGTGCGCAAGGCACGCTCCAGCCCCTGCGCGATCTCTCCCACGTCCGGTCTCCAAGCGGCTTGCCGACAGGGCCGGCTTCCCGCTGCCCCGTGGCGGATCAATCCATTGCGATGTCGCGTTCTCGCCATGTCGGAAACGCGACGTGGTCCTGTCCGTGCGGTCGGCCCGCACGGGATGGCGTCCAGTTTCGGGGCGTACGGCTCAGGCTCGAAGGAGTGGTCAGCCCCCGGCACCACCTCGGAGTGGGCTCCGTTTGTCCGCCTCCCATGCAGCGGTGAGTCCAGGTAAGTCCCTTTTCCGGTGAAACGTTATTCGAATAGACGTGCGACTGTGTGACGTGTTAGCTTCACGCGCCACAGAAGCAGTCGCCTGCTGTCGACTGCTTCAACGTCGTTTCACCGCAATGCATTTGGAGGCTCGAGAACTTGCGAAAGCACCCGCTCCCTCCCGCCACCCCCAACCGCCTGGCCCTGCGCCGCGGCACCACGACGCTGGCCGCACTGGCGGCGCTCACACTCGCCGCCGGGGCGACAGCCGAGGCCGCGCCCGACGCGCGCGCCGTCAGCACGTCCGGTGTCACCCTCGCCGCCCGAGACGTCGCCCCGTCAGCAGCCGCAACCGGCAGCTCCGATCAGGTCCAGTACGTACAGGACTCCCTCTACGCCGCGGGCAACACCGGCTACCTGCACCGCCGCGCGAATGCCGACGGGTCGGAAGGCGCCTACACCTGGCGCAGCTACGACGGCAGCGAGCGGTCACTGGACACCTACGGCGGAGCTCCGCAGGGACAATACGGGTACTACGCCGCCGGAAGCGACACGGTCCTCACCTCTCCGCTCTACTCCAGCGGGCAGATCCAGACGCAGGACATGGCCACCGGCGCGACCACCGACGTCACCCTCCCCGCCGGGCAGGACGTCGCCGCCGTCTTCGGCTCCACTCTGATCACTCAGGAGCTCGACGACGTATGGCAGGTCGCACGCCTGCACGTCCTGCACGTGGCGGAGGACGGGGCGATCCAGAGCGACATTCCGGTCGACCCACCGGAGAACCAGTTCTTCCCCAGGAACCAGCCCGTGCTGGCCGGTGACGGCAGGTCCGCGCTCATCCGGTTCCGCCACGCACTCGACATCGGCCTGCTCGACCTCGCCACCGGCACGATGACCACCATCAGCACGCACGCCACCGACGACGACTCGCTCTACCTCCAGGCGGCGCTCTCCCCGACGCACATCGCCGTGTACCACGAGGGCGCGAACCAGGCCCGTGTCGTACGCCGCGACGACCCGACAGGCGCGCAGACCGTGGTCCCTGTACCGCAGTACGCGAGCGGCACCGCCTTCGTCGGTCTGGCCGGCGAGTGGCTGCTCACCAGCTACCGGCCGCCGTACGGCACGTCCGCGGGACCCGGCGGCCCGCTCCAGGCCACCCCGCTCAACGGCGGCAAGTCGCGCACCCTGCTTCCCGCCGCGGAGCCCGAGATCGCGCAGATCCCGTCCGGTGGCGCCGTCGCCGTCGGACAGACGACGGACGGCGCCTGGACCGCCCACCGCATCAGCATCGCCCCGAACGGCAGGCCCGCGCTCACGCCCCTGACCTGACGACGCCCCTGTCGCAGCGCGGCAGTGGGGCTGAGGGCACCTTGATCCGGGTGGTGCCGGTACAGCCGGAACGGCCCCGACGGCCGTGTGTCTGCCGGCTCAGCCCCCTGCGGCTTCCTGTGCGCTGTTGAGGGTGCGCTTGGCAGTGTGTTTTCGTACGGTTTTCAGTGCCCGGCTCGGACAGGAGGGCAGGGCTTGGCGGTCCCGTGCCCGGTCGCACGTTGCACGGGACCGCCCCGGGCAGTAACTCGCAGCGGTACGGCAAGGTTGAGTGCTCGCTCCTTGGCGTCTGCGCTTGTGCGGGCTCGGCTGGGCATCACCGGCCCGCAGGCGGTCAGGCCCAGTTGACGCCCAACTCTCGTAGTGCGTTGCGCTGTTCGGGGGTGAGTTTGTCGCGGCGGGTTTTGGTGTTGGAGACCCCCACACCGAGCTTCACAACCGTCGGCTCCGCCTCGCCGTTGACCGTGATCTGTTCGCTGTGGCCGCGTGGTACCGGCCGGGTGGCGCCTTCCCGGTCGACCCATTGGGCGAGGGCCGCCAGACCTCGCTGAAACGCCTGCTGCGCCTTGCCCGCGGAACCTGTCAAAGGGATCAAGGCAGATAGATCGTTCTAACGTTGTGCCGGGATCAGTGGACCGTCTGGTGCCGGCTTGTTGATCCAGGCCGCT
>NZ_JBSGBZ010000053.1:0-54596 GCF_053601495.1 Streptomyces sp. NPDC004721 | reverse complement strand
CAGCCAGGAGCCTCCGTAGCCGGTGATCATGAGAGCGGCACCCGTGAGGGCCAGGCGCGTCCGGACAGCGGTGGCAGCCAGGTCCAGGCGGGCCATGGCCATGCCGGCGATCACGAACGGGATCCACGTCAGGGCCGGGTAGGTGCCGGTGAAGAGCAGCGAGACGATGCCGTCGGGTTCACCGGGCGAGCGGACGCCACCGTCGCCGATCGCCTGTTGCACCACGTAGAGCACCTGGGGCAGGACGAGGGCCGTTCCCGCGGCGATCGCCGCCAGTGGGCCGGCGCCGAGCCGGTACAGCGGCAGTACGAGCAGGAAGTACAGGCCGTAGAAGGCAAGGATCACATCGACCGGGGTGCCCCTCATGGTCAGGGCGGTGCCCAGGGCCAGAAGGATCACGGCCCGGATCACCACCTTGACCACTGCCTGGCGCCCGGCCCGCCCCGTCTTCGGCGTCCTGCGCCCGGTGATGAGAACAACGGCGAAGCCCGCCAGGAGGGCGAAGAGCGCGGCGGACCTGCCGTGGGCCAGCTCCATCAGGAAGCCGGTCACTCCCCCCTGGTCAGGGTCGGGCCCCACATGAGCCGCGTACATGCCGAATACCGCGAGTCCGCGGGCCAGGTCCAGCCCGATCAGTCGGCCCGTCGGCGCCTTCTTGCTGTCGCGCGCGGGGGCCGGGGCGTCCACCACGGGAGCTGCGACGTCTGAGTACTGCGTCATGCCTTCCAGGTTTGAGCGTGGGCTGATCGCCAGGTAACCGGCAGATGTCCGGGCTGCCCCGCCATCCGGCGGAGGCCTACCAGCCGGGTGTCTGGAGCCGCTGCTTGCGGAGCCGCCCTGGTCATGTGGGGCTTTGGGCTCGGTGTAGCAGGGATGGACAGCCATCGGCCGGTGTGCTTTCGACTGTACAGCCGACGGCCCCGAACAGACTGTGAGGCGGAACACATGTGATCCGGCTTGCAGTGGTGAACGATGAGGCACTGCTCCGAACTTCCGGCTCGTCCTCAACGCGGCCGACGAGATCGAGGTCGTCGCGGCGACTGGTGCCGGCCGTCGACATCGTCTGCGCGGAGCGCCCGGACGTGGTCCTGCTGGACATCTACGGCCTTGCTGCTCCCTTCCGGCAACAACGTGGCGAGGCTGCCGGCTCGTTGGGAAGCGGGCAGTCAGGAGGCGTTCGTCGCCAAGATGAACGACGACTGTTCCGGGAGTGCCGGGCCCCGTCGTCAACACCAACCGGCTGCTCCGTGCCCGTGCCCAGTGGCGGTGGCCGCACGCGCGAGGATGGCGGTGGCGCTTTCTGTTCGGCGGCCTGCTCACCGACAAACGCACGGATGGCGGGGACATGACCGTGGTCAGCCACAACGTCCACGACGCGAATCCCGACCCGCGCAAGACCGCCCGCGACCTCGCGGGGGCTGTTCCCGCTCAGAGATCGTCATGACGGCATCGGAGGGAAACCACCACCCGCGCATCGTCCGGTTTCCCACGTCTCTGGGCGGTCCTGCCGCGTTCGCCGACCGCAGGACCGGCTACTGACCGCAGTTGCCAGCGCTTGCCACGTCCATTGAGACTCGACCGACCTCACTATCCGCTGCTGCGTCATGACCGATGCAAGGTCCCGTCACTGCGCAGCGGTATGAAGTCCCAGGACAGTCTCTGCTCCTCGTCCACTACGCGCGTGTAGTCGTTGAGGGGCTGGTTGGTCTCGAGAGACGTGGCGATCGTCTTCATGAGCACCGGCACCGACGTCCACATCTCGTGTGATACGCGCATAAGGAACCTTGCTCGACCTCGGCTTCGTGGACGCGCCCCCGGTCGATCTCGGGACGGTGGTCCAGCACGAGGTAACCCCCGCTGACGTCCCGCGCGATGGGGATCAACTGCGGGTGTCCGTACAGGACGCTGCTGACCCCGATCTTCATGAAGTCGTAGTCCGCCTCTTCTCCTTTCTCATCCGCCGTGCGCTTGTCGTAGAAGCCGGTTAAAAGTTGCCACGCAGCCGCTATCTCGCGTGCACTCATCGGTCTGTAGAACCCTGGCGGTAGCGAGCCCAGCTGGTCGAGGAGACCGTCGTGCCGCGACAGCGACATCACCAAGGGCTTCAGGAGTGGTCGGCCGATGACGCGTTCGGCTCCGGCGATGTCCGCCGGATCCGCGGGCGGCGCCAGCGCGGCGTAGGTCGCCGGGGCATGCTCGGCCAGCCAGTTTTCGATTCGCTTCCACGACTCACTGATCGGCGCGGTCATGGCACGGCATCCTGCCACCTGGTGCTGACGGCCTCCTGGGAACAGCCAGACGGTGGCCGTGACCCCGATACATCCGACTGGGGGCCGTCTCTGGGCCGTGCGAGGGGACTCAACGATGACAGGCGACGACGGTCGCCGATCGCTAACCCGCAGGCCAGAACGGCGGCAGCTGGAGTGCGTGCAGGTCAGGAAGGTGCCGCGTCACTTCCAGAAGAACTGATCGAGTGCCGCACGCGCCCTTGACTCGATCCATGAAACTCCCAGCCAAAGTCGCTACGCCGACCTCTGTGCGCCCCTTCTCTTGGCCGAAGCCCTCCCATGGTGTTCTACCCGCATCGTTGCCCCGGCTGCCGGTGGGGCGGCTCAGGCGAGGCTCAGCTCGCCGGGCCGGTATCGAGCACCGCGGGTTCGGTCTTGGCGCGGACCTCCTCGACGGTGACGTCCGGAGCGAGCTCAACCAGGCGCAGGCCGTCGGTGGTGACGTCCAGGACGCATAGGTCGGTGATGATCCGTTGGACGACACCAATGCCGATGTAGGGCAGGGAACACTCCTTGACGATCTTGAAGTCGCCGTCCCGGGTCACGTGCTCCATCAGGACGACGACCTTCTTGGCACCGTGCACCAGGTCCATTGCCCCGCCCATGCCTTTGACCATCCCCCCGGGGGATCATCCAGTTGGCGATGTCGCCGGTGGCGGAGACCTGCATCGCGCCGAGGACGGCGGCGTCGATCTTGCCGCTGCGGATCATCCCGAAGGACGTCGCGGAGTCGAAGAAGCTCGCGCCGCGGCGTACGGTCACGGTCTCCTTGCCGGCGTTGACGAGGTCGGGGTCGACCTCGTCCTCGGTCGGGTAGCGGCCCGTGCCGAGGACGCCGTTCTCCGACTGCAGCACCAGCTCCACGTCATCGGGCACGTGGTTCGGGATGAGTGTCGGGAGCCCGCACCGCATGTACGCAACCGAGATCCGCCCCATCGGCTGCCCTCCCGCTGGCCGGGAGTACGTCCTCCGCGGAATCAATGCAACGGACTACTCCATCGGGTACATCCGGTCGGGGCTCGGTGTGGAGATAGCAGGGCCGGAATCCGAACGCTCGTATTTTGTGGCGCGCTCGGTTGATGGTCGATGAGCGCTGCCCGCCCTCGGAACGGGACCGAGCGGGGAGGCTCACCACTCAGGCTGCCGAGCTGCAGGGCAAGCTCCCTGCCGTTCCCTCAGACCGTCGAAGTACTACGTGCAGTAGGCCGCGGCTTCGCCGTCCTTCACGCGGACTGATCCCATCGCCCTGAGCGGGTAGGGCCGTCTCCAGGCCCTCCCACCACAACCTCACATCCTCAGAACAGGCCACCACTGGAGGCATTCGTCCGGGCGTGGCCGCCCCGCAAGAGCGGATTCCAAGGCGCGATCGCACCACCTATCGGCGTACAAGTGGTGCATCACCTCGTACGGATGAGAGGGGTCTGCCGCTGTGCCGCGCTCACCACGTCTTTCGTCTCCACCCTCAGCACCGGGGCGATAGCTGCCCTGGCGGTCGCGGGCACGCTCGTCATCGATCTTCAAGGCGGCCACCTGCTGGGCGGCACGATCCTCGACAGATTCCTCGCCGCTTGCCCGCTGCCGACCACCCTGGAGCCCGCCGAAGCAGGGGAAGTGCTCGGGGCGGGACGGTTCGGCCGGCCGCGGGGTCTGCAGCGCGCTCCGGGACGCGGCCGTCAGCCGTGGTACGGGGTTCCGATACGGCAAGGCTTGTGCCTCCTGATGGACGGAACTGCTCAGCCGTATGGCAGCTGTCGTGCAGGACAGCGGTGCCTCAGGTGCCTGCGCCGGCGTCGTGTTCAGGCGGGCTGCTTTTGGCTGTCCTTTCCTGCTGCGGAAGCTTCCGGCGCCTTGGACGGTGTGTAGAAGACGGAGGCGCCCTGCTTTCTGCGCTGGGCCTGGTTCTTGGCCACCAGTCCTTCGAGCGTGGTGCGCACGACGGTGGCCTTGATGTTGCGTTCGGGGTGCTGCTGTCCCAGTGCGGTGGTGATTTCGGCGGCGGAGCGCGGTTCGCTCCGTGCGGCCAGGTACTCGCGGACGATCTCGACGAGGGTGCGCTGTGCTGTTGGTGAAGCCGTCGCCTTGTCTGCGGTTTTCTTCGGCGAGTTCTTCTTGGGGGCGGTTTCCCGGGAAGGTGCGGCGGGCATCTTGGCCTGCTTCCGCTTGCTCTGGTTCGGCTCGGCGGTGGGCTTCTTGCGGGGCGCGGGCACTGCCTTCGTGGCCCGACCGGTCGTGGGCTTCTGCGGAACCGAGGTAACGCCAAGGGCCTGTTGGACATTCACCAGGACGGCGTGTTCGTGCTGGAGGGTGGCCAACTGTTCCTGCAGCGATGTGATGTCACCGCTGATGCGTTCTTGCTCCTTGACGTTGTTCTCAAGGTCCGTGGCTACTTGAGCGGCGTACTGCGTTGCCAGGCCGGTAGTTGCCGTTTCGGTCTTGGACATGAGAGTTGTCACTCCTTCCGGGTCTGCAGTCCATTTGCCGCAGGTCCATAGACGTACGCGAATCCGAACGCGTGTGCCGTTTAGGCGGGGGTGTGGAGGCTGCAGCGGCTAGTACTGCAAGCTGTGTTCCAGTGATAGTACGGGACAAAGGCATGTGTTGGTCTCTTTCCGGGTGTCCGAGGATCAACTGCCGGACTGACCACGGGTGTTTGTTGCGCAACGCATACCCACTGTGCAGTGGTGGAGCGACCACTCCTAATTGGTTTCCGTTCGCTGCTTCGACGCGGCCAGGGATGCCGGCCACGAGCGGCTGAGAATCCGGTCCTGCTGCTGCATCGGAGGCGGCGGCCGCGCGCCTGCCGCCCGACTCGACGGTCTTCTCAGCTTCGCAGTACCTGTCCTCCAGGAGTGCTTGCCGTCCGCGGCCTTTGAGGGTCGTCACCTACAGACACGCCTCTACGGGTGTTGAAAAGTGCGTGGAGAGTTGGCTCGGCTCGGGCACCGGATCGCAGCCTCGACGGTGTGGAAGGTTCTCCACGGAGCGGGCATCGACCCCGCGCCGCGCCGCGTCGCTCCGGTCCGACCTGGCGTGAGTTCCTCACCGCCCAGGCCGAAGGCATCATCGCGGCGGACTTCTTCCACATCGACACCACGCTCGGCAAGCGGCTCTATGCGCTGGCCTTCCTCGAGCACGGCACCCGGCGCCTGCACATCACCAGCGTCACCGCCCACCCAACGCGGGAGTGGACGGTGCAGCAGGCGAGGAATCTCACCCCCGACCTCGGGATACACATGGAGTCCCTGCGGTTTCCGCTGCGCGACCGAGACGGCAAGTACGGCGAGGCATTCGACGCCGTCTTTGAGGCAGAGGAACTGGACGTGATCAGAAGTGCACCGTGGGCACCTCGGATGAACGCCTACTGCGAGCGCGTCATCGGCAGCATCCGCCGCGAGGTCCTCGACCACATCCTCGTCATGGGAGAGGCACATGCCCGGCAGGGGCTTGCGGCCTACCAGAGCCACCACAACGAGCACCGGCCCCACCAGGCGCGCAACCAGCTACCACCCGCTGCCCAGACACAGCCCACCGCGATAGACCTCGGCGCCCACAAGCTGCTGCGCACCCGAATCCTCGGCGGCCTCATCAACGAGTGCAGATACGCCGCGTGACCCGCGGCGACGACTTTTCGAGCGGCATGGGGTGTCGACTCCGATGACGTCGTCGACGTGTTCTGCGAGCATGGTCACGCGGTCGTTCTCCTCCGTGCGGACGGGCCGTGGTCGGCGTCGACCTGGGTGGAGTCACCACGTGGCGGAACTCTGATAAGAATCTCGGCGACATGGCGGACGGCCCGGCCGCCCGCCCACCCGAGTCCACCGACTCCGCCGTGACCTCGGGCTGACGACCACAGCCGCAGCCCGATCTCGACTTCGCCACCAAGTCAGTGATCAGTACTTCGCCGGGATCGGGCGCCGTGCGGGCCGG
Source organism: Streptomyces sp. NPDC004721 (assembly GCF_053601495.1). Classification (NCBI taxonomy): domain Bacteria; kingdom Bacillati; phylum Actinomycetota; class Actinomycetes; order Kitasatosporales; family Streptomycetaceae; genus Streptomyces; species Streptomyces sp. NPDC004721. The sequence continues at coordinate 48,381 of NZ_JBSGBZ010000053.1, read as the reverse complement.
GACTGGAACTCAGGCACAAGGTGTGGTTCGTGCGCAAGTCGGCCGGGGGAATTCCGCCCGGCGGCCGGGCCGGTGGCTCAGGACTGCAAGAATGGCCGGGTCAGCCGTTCGGCGTACAGCGGCGGGCGCGTCGCGTGCCCCGGAGCTTATGCCTCCGACGAATGGGAAGCCCTCAGCCATGACCGCCCAGCGCAGCTCCGGGGAGCGCACTGCTTTCGTCCACCAGCTCAAGGTCGCTCTGGTGGGGATGAGACCTCCGGTGTGGCGGCGGCTGGTGGTGCCTTCGGACATCGCCCTGGGGTCGCTGCACGACGTGATCCAGGGGGCGTTCGGCTGGGAGGGCATGCACCTGCACGTCTTCGAGGACCGCGCCGGCGGACGGTACGCCCCTCGGGAGGACCTCGACGTCCCGGTCTTCGACGAGGAGGAGGCCGGCCTCGCGGATGTCCTGCCGGGCATCGGCGACCGCATGGACTACACGTACGACTTCGGCGACGACTGGCTGCACCGGATCACGGTGGAGGCGGTGCGCCCCGCCCGGGAGGGTGAAGGGGAGCACGCGGTGTGCGCGGGCGGGCGCCGGGCCATGCCGCCCGCCGAGGACCTCGGCGGTGTGTGGGGGCTGGCCGGGCTGCTGGAGCGGTACGCGGACGGGGAGCGGCCGAGCCCCACGCTTGTCCGGCACGGCGGTGAGGAGTGGGCGGAGTACGACGGCCTGCACGACGAGGTGCTGGCGGGCCTGTACGAGGTGGGCTTCGACCCGGTCGCCTTCGACCCCGCCGAGCTCACCGGGGAGCTCGCGCAGGTGCCGCTACGTCGGGCGGTGGGCACGAAGCGGAAGAGGCGCGGCGGGCCGGGTGGGCGCCAGGTCCCGCCGGGGAGGTACCGGTGCGAGTGCGGTGGTCTGCACCCGCTGCCCGGAGGCGCGGGACCGCTCGCCGAAGGCGACGAGCCGGACGACGAGGTGTCGCTGTCCGATGTCCTGGGCGCCGTGGGCTTGCGGGTGCCGGCCGTGCGGCTGCCTGGCGAGGCGGAGTTGGCCCGCGCGGTGCGCGAGGTGCCCGCTTTCATGGCGGCGGTGCGGCTCGGGCACTGGTGCGGCGGCGGTCGGGAGCTGACCCCGAAGGGGGTGCTGCGGCCGAAGCTCGCCCGGCAGGCCGTGGAGGAGGCCGAGCTGTGGCGCGTCGACCCCGAGGGGTGGGGTGATGCCGAGGAGCGGGCCGCGTGGCTGGCGAAGGTCCGCAGCGCGGCTGACATGGAGCCGCTGGCTCTGCCCTGGGACTGGGCGCTGGACTGTGGCTTCGTCGAGGTGGAGGGCAACCGGGCGTACGCCGGCGGCGAACTGCCGGATCAGGACGATGACGCGGCGCTCCTGTCTGCCTGGGAGGAAGCGGTGGCGGGCGCGGCGGTCGAACTCTCCCTCTCCTTCCCTGCGTTGGACGAGTTGCCGGGCGGGCTGCAGCCGTTGCGGGAGCTGGTCGAGGAAGCCCCGCCGCTGGTGTTCTTGATGCTGATCGCGGCGTACGGGCTGCCCGATGGGGAGTGGCTGGCCGTCGACGGCTTCCTCACCGACGGCATGGAAGGGCTGCCCGAAGGCCCGGCCCGGCGGCTGGTCTCGGCGCTCCTCATCGGCCAATATCACGACACCGCCGGGACTCTGGAGCTGTTCGGCGCCGCCGAACGTGAGGGCCACGAGCCTCCGCCGGCGGACGCCGTGCTCGCGCTGCTGTTTGACGGGCCCGACGGCGGCATGCGGGGCACGCCGTCCGTCGGCCGCTTCCGGCTCACCCCGCTGGGCCGCTCCGGCCTGCGCGCGCTGCTGGTGGCGGCGGGCGTCCCGGCACCGGTGATCGGCTCGCTCGCCCAGGCGGACGCCCGCGCACTGCTGGCCGCGCTCCCTGCGTACCCCTCCGAGACGGACGTGGCGGCGGAGGTGGCGGGCTGGCTGGCGGCTCGCCCCGCGGCGGACGCGGCTGTCCAGGTGGTGGACGCCTGCGACGGCACGGAGCCGGCCGACGCCCTGCGCCGCCTGCAGGCCCCGCGGGTGCTGGCCGCCATACTGGAGGCGGACCGCACCGGGCGGGCGAAGGCGGTACTGCGCAAGGCCGCCCTCTCGAAGGTCACCGGCTGTGCTCACGCGGCGGCTTCCATGTTGCGCCGGATCGGCGAGCCTGCCGAGGGGGAGGACGCGTGGGGCCTGGAGTGGATGCTGGTGGACGGCGTGCTGCCGTTCGTCGCGGCGGGCGAGCAATTGCTACGCGAACAGCTGCTGGCAGGCCCCGAGGACGGCAGGCGTCCGCTCGACCAGCTGGCCGAGCGCGCCGACGACCTGTGGCGGGCCGGCCACCCGCACGCCGGCGAGGTGCTCGGCGCGCTGGCCGATGCCGTCAAGCCCGTCGACAAGGCCCTGGCCAAGCGGCTGCGGAAGGCCGCGTTCAAGGCGGGGAGCACCAAATGAGCCTGCTCGTGAGGGAGATCGGCGCCGAAGCTGTACCGCTCGTCGATCCCGCTGCTACCGCCTGGGCCCGCGAGCGCCTCGTCGCCGGCGGCTGGGCGGCCGTGTTCGCCCCTGCCGAACCGGGACAGCCGGCCCGGCTCGGCCGTCTGGTGCTCTACCGGTCCGCGGCCGACGCCTGCCGCGTGCCCGCCCAGGCCGCCGCGCCGGAGGCGGTGGAGCGGGTCCGGCTGCCGCTGGTCCTGCCGCACGGCAGCGGGGTGCGCACCCGCACCGTCGATGGGTGGGCGCTCGATCCCGGTGGCGCGCTCGCCCTCCTGCTCGACCTGCCCGGGACCGGGGTCCATCCCTCGCTCCTCGCGTGGGCAGCCGTCGCCCGGCTCGCCCTTCGGCTGCTGGGCGAGGGACGCCTGTATCCGGCGCTGACCTCCGACACGTACACCACCTGGCGCTTCGGACCGCCCGGTGCGAAAGGCAAGCGGGACCTGGACGCGCTGGCCGCCGCCCTGCCGCCGTACGCCCACAACCTCCCCGCGCCCCCGGCGGACGACCAGACCGTACGAATCGCCGAACCGGGCGCTCTGGTAGGGGAGTTCTGCGACGCGCTCGCGGACGCTCTGCCGCGCACCCCGGCCGCCGGCCGGGCCGTGCCCGGCAACCCTTACGCCAACCGTGCGACCGCCCTGTATCCGCGCCTGGCCCAGTGGGCGGCCGAAACCGCGGCCGAGCGGGCCGCGCAGATCAGTGTGGAACTGCGGGTCGAGCCCCCGGCCGGGCGGCGCCGTGTCTTCCACACGGTGTTGCAGCTGCGGACCGCGGCCGACCCGTCCCTGGTCCTGGACGCTGCCGAGTTGTGGGCCGATCCGGTTCGCGCACAGCACCTGCTCGGTCCGCGCGCCGAGGAAGAAGCGCTGCTCGCGCTGCGTCGCGCCGCCCGCGCCTGGCGACCGCTGGCTCGCCTGCTCGCCGAGGCCGCCCCCAGCGTGCTGCGGCTCGATGACGAGGAGGCCATGGAGCTGCTGGGGGACGCCACCGACACATTGCGTTCGGCGGGCGTGCGGGTGCACTGGCCGCGTGAGCTGGTCAAGTCCCTCGAAGCGCACGCGGAGATCGGGGCGGCGACCGCGCCCGGCGCGACCGTGGACACCCTGCTGGGCCGCGACGCCCTGCTCGACTTCTCCTGGCATGTCGCGCTCGGCGGCGAGAAACTCACCGAGACCGAGCTCGACCAACTCGCTGAGGCCCGCCGCCCGCTGGTCAAGCTGCGCGATCAGTGGGTGGTCGCCGACCCGAAACTCGTGGCCCGCCTCAAACGGCGGCGCGACCGCGAACTCGACCCGCTGGACGCACTCCAGGCGGTGCTGACCGGAGAAGTGGAATGGGACGGTGAGCGCGTCGCGGTGGAGGCGGCCGGCGCCTTCGGCGAGCTGGTCGCCCAACTGCGCGCCCCCGAGGGCCGCGGCCTCGTCCGGGCACCGAAGGGCCTGACCGCCACCCTGCGCGGTTACCAGCAGCGGGGCCTGGCCTGGCTGGCGGACATGACCCGCCTGACCCTCGGCGGCATCCTCGCCGACGACATGGGCCTCGGCAAGACCGTCACGCTGCTCGCCCTCCATCTGCACCGCCAGGAGCAGCCCGACACCGCGGGTCCCACCCTCGTGGTCTGCCCGGCCTCGCTGCTCGGCAACTGGCAGCGCGAGGCCGCCCGCTTCGCCCCCGCCGTGCCGGTACGCCGCTACCACGGCGGCGAGCGCACCCTGGACCACCTCGCCGGTAACGAACTCGTCCTGGTCACCTACGGCGTGCTGCGCCGCGACCGGGAGCGGCTCGCCGCCGTGAAGTGGTCGCTGGTGGCCGCCGACGAGGCCCAGCACGTCAAGAACCCGTACGCCACCACCGCCCGCGAACTGCGCGCCCTGCCCGCCCGTGCCCGCGTCGCGCTCACCGGCACCCCGGTGGAGAACAACCTTTCCGAGCTGTGGGCACTGCTCGACTGGACCACACCCGGCCTGCTCGGCCCGCTCGCTGCCTTCCGCGACCGTTTCGCCAAAGCCATCGAGCGCGGCGCGCTGGGCATGGACGACGACGCGGAGACCGCCGAACAGGCCCGGCAGGCCGCCGAGCAACTCACCCGTCTCACCCGCCCGTTCCTGCTGCGCCGCCGCAAGTCCGACCCTGGGATCGCCCCCGAACTGCCGGCCAAGACCGAGACCGACCACCCCGTCGCCCTCACCCGCGAGCAGGCCGCCCTGTACGAGGCGCAGGTACGTGAGGCCATGGCCCGGATCGAGAAGGCGGACGGCATCGCCCGCCGCGGCCTGGTCCTCAAACTCCTCACCGCGCTCAAACAGATCTGCAACCACCCCGCCCACTACCTGCGCGAGGCCGGTCCGCTGCCCGGCCGCTCGGGCAAACTGGAACTCCTCGACGAACTGCTCGACACGGTGGTGGCCGAAGGCGAGGGCGCCCTGGTCTTCACGCAGTACACGCAGATGGGCAAGCTCCTTCAGCGGCACTTCGCCGACCGCGGTGTACGCGCCCGCTACCTGCACGGCGCCACCGCCGTCCCCCGGCGCGAGGAGATGGTCGCCGCCTTCCAGCAGGGCGAGTTCCCCGTCTTCCTGCTCTCCCTGAAGGCCGCCGGTACCGGCCTCAACCTCACCCGCGCCACCCACGTGATCCACTACGACCGCTGGTGGAACCCCGCCGTCGAGGACCAGGCCACCGACCGTGCCTACCGCATCGGCCAGGACCGCCCTGTCCAGGTCCACCGGCTCACCACGCAGGGCACGGTCGAGGACAGGGTCGCCCGCCTGCTCGGTGCCAAGCGCGCCCTCGCGGACCAGGTCATCGCCTCCGGTGAGGCCTCCCTGACCGAACTCTCCGACGCCGACCTCGCCGAACTCGTCGCACTCTCCAAGGAGTTCGAGGCATGACCCCCGCCCGCAAGGCACCCCGTACCGGCAGCCGCGCCTTCGCCGCCACCTGGTGGGGGCAGGCCTGGGTGGACGCCCTGGAGGCCTCCACCCTCGATTCCGGCCGCCTCTCCCGCGGCCGCACCTACGCCCGCAAGGGCATGGTCGGCCCGGTCACCGTCACCCCCGGTGTGCTGCGCGCCGAGGTCGAGGGCAGCGCCCCCTGGCCGTACGACGCCGCGGTGCACCTGCGCGTCCTCACCGACGCCCAGTGGGACACCCTCCTCGACGCCATCGCCGCCCAGGCCGGCCGCACCGCCGCCCTCCTCGACGGCGAGATGCCCGCCGACCTCGTCGACGACGCCCGCACCGCCGGCATCCCCCTGCTGCCCGAGCCGAGCGAACTCGACCCCGAGTGCTCCTGCCCCGACTGGGGCTACCCCTGCAAGCACGCCGCCGCCCTGTGCTACGCCACCGCCGCCCACCTCGACGACGACCCCTTCTGGCTCTTCACCCTCCGCGGCCGCACCAAGGACACCGTCCTCGCCGCGCTGCGCACCCGGCGCCAGGCCCGCACAGGCGCCGCGCCGGAAACCGGCGGCACGCCCCGCGGCCGGGGCGTGCCCGCCCGCGACGCGTTCGCCTCCTTCGACGGCGTCTTCACCCCGCCCGCCTCACAGACCGAGGGAACCGAGAGCCCGCCCGCCGACCCCGCCGACCCCGGGTCGGTCCCTTCCCCCCTCACGACCACGCCCCCACCCGACGCCCCCTTCACCCTCGACGACCTCGAAGCCCTCACCCGGGACACCGCTCAGCGCGCCCGCGCCCTTGCGGCCGGACACACCGCCTCCCTCACCTGCACCCCGCTCGACGACGCCGTACGCCTCGCCGCGAGCGGCGTCGGCGAGCACTGGTTCCATCAACTCGTACGCTCCACCGGCCTGCCTCCATTCGATTTCGCCCGCCTGGTCCGCGCCCAGCGCCACGGCGGCCCGGCCGGCGTCGCCGTCGCCCGCGCGCCCCTCACCCCCGACCCCGCTGCCATGGCTGCGGCCCGCGCCGCCCTCTGCGACCCCGACAACGCCGACAACGCGGAGACCGAGGACGACACCGCGGGCACCGTGCGGGTACGCGTCTGGCGCAACCGTCTCACCGCCGATGACGAGGGCGTCCAGATCCGCCTCGGCCCCGACAACCGATGGCATCCCTACCTCCGCGAAGGCCGCGGCTCCACCACCCGATGGTGGCCCTGTGCCCCCGCCACAGCCGACCCCGTCGCCGCTCTCGTCGCGGCCCGTACCGCCGCCACGCGGAACTGACGGTCCTGGACGGCTGGTCCGGGAGGCTGCCTGGGGTGTGTCCGATGGGTCCAGTCGGATGCCGTGGCGGGTGCTGTCTCGCAACGGCTGAGCCGGATCGGGTGCCTACACCCGTTTCCCGGTTTCTGACTGGTGTTCTCGCTACGGTTTGGTCTGCATGCGGCCCCAAACCAAGGAGATCAGCGGGTGTCCGATCTGGACTTCTACGCTCACGTCGCCACTCACCGCGACGTCCTCGGGATCGGCATCGGATCCGGGCCCGGCGCATGGGAAGCCACAGTGGGGCCGGACTACCTCGACGATCCAGGTAAGAAGCTGCTGCGCCGGGACTACGGGCTGGTGGAGCTCTCCTTCTCAGACGCCGATGGGCTCATGTCCTGCTTCGGGATCAGCGTGCAGGTCCACCGGTTGGTCCACGGCCACTGTGTGCCGCCATCCCTGGTGCGCGAGTACGGCGAGTTCACGCCCCGTGCTCGGTTTGAGGAGTTGCGGTCCATGATCCTTTCCTTGGGGTGCAAGGTCGAGCCCGACGACCTCTCGGGGGACGTCCACCGCTATCGCGTGCCTGAGTCCGGCGCTCGCATCTTCGTCATCGACGACCCCGACCCCTTCGGGGATGGCGATCACGATGTCGACGATCCAGAGGTCCACCAAGCGGGCGACGTATGGGCGTTGAGCGTGTCCCCGGCCTGGTGGGGGCGGTACTAGGGGCAGATCCTTACCGGAGCCAAAGGCCGGGCTCACAGGTGCCATGGGCTGAGCTTGCTCAACGCTTCGGCGCGTTCCTCAATGATCTTCATCCGGGCAGGCCGCTCGACTTCGTGGTGGTGGGTGTCGTGAGCCATGAGCTGGTACAAGTTCGCCGTTGAGTACGTGGACGCGCGCTGGACTCGACTTTGCGGCAGCAGCCGGAAGAACCCTCGCCAAGACTCTGACCGTGCACAGCGTGGCGCTCTTGCGCGTCAAGCCCGCTCAGTTCGAACCCGCTGCGGTGCGTACCGCCCTGCGCGAATGGGCGTTCAACGCGAACCGGCGCGGTGCGGCTCCCTGCGACGTGGAGAGCATCCTCAGGTGGGTGGAGCGGAACTCGCTTCCCGTCTCGGCTTGGGAGGACCCGGACAAGGCCGACGAGGTCTTACGAGCCCTCGACACACGCCTCGACGGCAGGCAGGCCGCCGCCTGGTCACGCAAGCGTCATCGCCGGATCCTGAACGTCGCCATGAAGCACGCGATACGGCGGCGCATCCTGCGGGCCAACCCCCTGCCCAAGGGGAAGGGACACGGCCGCTGCCACCAAGACCACCAACGCCGTGGACAAGCGGTCCTTGATGAGTCCGGAGCAGGCTGCGGCCCTCCTCGACTGGATCCGGCGCCGACCACGCGGAGGCAGGCGCCTGCACGCGTTTTTCGCCACGCTGTACTACTGCGGTCCGCGTCCCGAGGAAGCAGTGGCCGTTCGGGTGAAAGATGTGACGTTGCCCGTTCCCGGTGCCGAGGACCAGTGGGGTGAACTTCTGATCCACACGGCGACGCCGGAGGTCGGCAAGCAGTGGACCGACACGGGGGAGATCCACGAAGAGCGCGATCTCAAGGGCCGTGCCGAGGGGGAGACCCGCACCGTGCCGGGACATCCCGCTCTGACGCGCATCCTGCGGCAGCACATCGAGGACGAGGGGCTCCAGCCGAGTGACCTGCTCTTCCAGGGAGAGACGGGCGGCATCCTCGCGGGCTGCGTCATCCGGCGGGCCTGGCACGGCGCGCGCAAGGCGGTGCTGCCTCCCCACGTTTTCGAGTCGCTCACGGGAAAGCGCGTGTACGACAACCGGCATACGCGCCTGACGAAGTGGCTCAACGGCGGGATACTGCCCGCTCAGGTGGCGGACTGGGCCGGCAACAGCGTCCCGGTGCTTCTGGCCACGTACGCCCGCTGTGTCGAGGGGCAGCTTCCCGACCTCAAGAGGCGGCTCGAAGCCGCGGGGGATCTCCCGGAGCTGCCGGACGTCGGCTGACCGTCCCGGCCGAGACCTTCGGCACGTATTCGACACGGCCACCCGCGAAAACCCGGTGACAGCCGGACAGCCCCGGAGCCTTCCCGTGATCGTCGGGGGAGCGCCCGGGGCTTCGGCGTGCGCGGTGAAACCCGCCCTGGCCAGCGAAAGCCCTCCCGAGAGGGAGGGCGGAGACTGGCGCCCCCGGCAGGACTCGAACCTGCGGCCAAGCGCTTAGAAGGCGCCTTGTGGCTGCGCCCCGTCCTCCTCTTGACCTGTGGCACTTCCTCAACTGAGCGGCCGGCCGGTAGAACTTCGACACGGATTCGACACGCAGTGTCTTGGCGGCTCTGTACGGTGCGAACGACACACACGCTGGGGACGAACTGTTGGGGGCGAGCATGACGGAGTATCTGTCTGAGGTTGATCCGCGATGGGCTGAGCACTCTGGCCTAGAGAAGCACTACGGCGCTCCGGAATGGGGCCCGGAGGACTTGGAGCGTGCCGCGGTGTTCCTGGCTGAGCTCGCCCCGAAGGCCCGACGGATGTTCGAGTACATGCTGCGCACCCCTGGCCGTGCGATCCACTGCACGGAGCTGGCGGACAAAGCTCTGGGCTGGCCGAATGAGGGGAATCTGGCAGCGCGCGTGGCAGCTGTGGTGCGTGGAATGGACAAAGGTCAGAGCAACAGTGGGCGGCGGTACCCGTTCTACTGGTGGGCGGCCCCTGTGGGGAGTGAGGGCGCAACGTACGCCGTCCGCCCCTCGGTGGCAGCGGTGTTCCTGGCCGCTCAGCTCGGCGCTTCGTGATCTGCACAGCCGCAACTGACCACCGGCGGCTGTGACCTGCGACCGCCTAATCGATCAACGTCCTGACCTGCTGCCAAGCTGTCGGCAGTTGTCAGCGTTGGTTATCGCTGAGCGCCCTTCCACGGTCCGAGGACGGCCCGGGAGGGCGCTCGTGCGTGAGCACCGCTTTAGGAGTTCGATCGATCCTCGGCACTGCCAGGGGGCAACCCAGCCACGCTGGCCAGGTCAGGCCGCCTAGGGTGCTGACGTCCGGCGTCGTTGATGTCACTCGTGGATGTCAGAACGGTGCAACCACGTGCACGCATGTCGTCGTGATCACCATTGATGTCAGCGAGGTGAAACGACGAGCGCGCCCTGCACCTGCTTCTGATGCGGGAGCTAGGTTTCCCGGCCTTCTACGGCATGAACTGGGATGCCTAGTGAAGGCCCTTCGCAGGCGAAATCCCTTCGGCTCCCGCCGGACAGGGGCGGTACCTTGCCGCCATGTGCATCTCGACAGGTGAGGCCGCGTTCTCCGGCACGATCGTGTACTGCGGACGGCAGCACCACCCCGTGCACGGCCTCATCCACGTCCTGGGCTACCAGAACACCGCCGTCGATCTGAGGGATGGCTCGAACGCCATGCTGCTGCACGTGCCCACGCGGCAGCTCACCCCCAAGCACTTCCTCTCCGCCGGACGCACCGGTGACGTCCTGCACCGCATGGTCGCCGCCGTCGAACCCGTCGCCGCAGCAGCCGACGACGCCGCGTGGATGAGCGCGGGACCGCAGCCCGTCCAGGTCTTCAACCACGACATCTACACAGTGGTCCTAGCCGCCGACCCCACAGCGGTCCCCGCCGCACTGCGGCAGGTGCCGCCACACCGGCGTCCGCAACTCGACCCGGAACTCCTGCGCTTCCATGCCGACCACTTCCCCGACCACACCATCGCCGTGTGCTGCTTCGACAACGCCGACGCGCGACGCGCCAAGCCCCTGCTGCTGTGGTACCCGCCCCTCGACCCCGACCGGCTGACCGTGCCGGCACTGGACAGCCACACCGGGGCGGCGCCGGACCTCGACACCTCCGTGCCCGTGGACCACTGGGTGCTGCTCTCCACCGATTAGGCCCCCTCCGGCTGGGGTGAATCCGTCGACTACCCGAGGGGCATGCGGCACAGCCTGCGCGCTTTCCTCCCCGCCACCGTCGTGGGCCGGTACTACGGCCGCGAACAGACCCTGCTCAACGGAGATTTCACCATCAGACACCGTGACCTTCTCGCCGGCGACCTCGACCGCATCGAGCGCCTGCAACCGACCCGCCGGTCCGGCTGACCAGCGGGACTGAAGAAGCCCACGGCTCTGATCAGCTCAGATGCCGCGGGCTTCTGCGTTGTCGGTCGCCGTCGGGCAGCCTCGCACGGCCCCGAGATGGCCCGAGCGGGGGCGTCGCGGTGCGCCCCTCGATGCGAACTACAGGCGGAGTGGTCGCTGAAGTCTGCTGGGCTGGGCAGGTGGCCATTCAGAGGTATGGGCACTCGGTGCTGGTCAGCGTGGTTGCTGTACTTCGCTGCTGTACTGCATCTTCGAAGGCCGTCCCAGCGCTTTACCTTGGGTCTTGTCTCCGATCTCGGTGACCGTATGTGCGTGCCGCTGTTAACGTCCGTCGCATGAAGCGCACCGTCAGAATCGTCCTCCCATCTGTTCTTGTAGCGCTCGTAGCGTGCTCTCCTCCTCCCTCGGAAACGGAGGGAACATCGACTCCTCGCCCTCACCTGGTCGCCGGTATCGATGGTGAGTCCCTGAGCGAAGCGGAACGCCGATACCTGGACGACGTCTTGGAGAAGGCCCCGGGCACCAAGGCCGGTGCGAAATGGAGGAAGGGTGTCATTTCAGGAAAAACGGATAAAGGCGCTCTTGACATGATTTTCGACGGCGAGCGATTGGCCTTCTGTGAAGGCGCGCCGCGACGCGATCAGGACTCCTTCACCGCACAAATGGGGCAAGATGTGGGGAGGTTCACGTTTATTCGTCAGGAAGCCGCACGCGAGCATCTGTGCTGAAACGCAGTTCGCGGTACACCTCCGACACACTCGGCATGCCTCCGACTTGCCGCCGAAGCGGCATCGTAGGTCGGCGGAGTCTCGATAGGGCGTGGCAAGCGCCGGGAGGCCCGGCCCAGCGGCTCCCCGTCACCTCCGAGACGAGCTGCAGGGGGCCGTCGCCGTCCGCGGGCGTTGCCGTCTGCGTTGCCGTCTAGCTGGGCCCGACAGTCTTGGCGATGTTCTGACACGCGGTCTGTTGACGCCGCGCTCCACACGGCGTTGGATCTTCCCTGCCCGTGCGGGTGTACGGGTAGAGAGCTGGGACGATGACCGAGGACGCCAGACCCGGGCTGATAAGGGTGGTGTACTTCCAGCGGACGTGCGCATCGATGATGGGCGGCGGCGCGGTGCTGTCCGAAGGGTTGCTGCTGGTCTTGATCGGTACGGCTCACCGGCTGGAGACCCTCCTGGTGGGAGCAGTTGCGGTGGCTCTTGTGTCACTGGTGCTACTGCCGCTGCGCTTCCGTCTCCCCGCCCGGCTTCGCCGCACGTACGAGCATGCCGTGCGGATCGACAGTGCCGAAGAACAACCGCACACCGGCCAGGACGCGGCGCAGCGGCTGTCGCTGGGGCGCACGGCCGGATTCGTGGGTGGAGCGGTCTGTTGGATGATGCTCATCGGCCTGGCATCGCATCAGCTGATCCCGCCGCTCATGCTGGTTCCGGTGGCCGTGGCCCAGTGGGCGCAGTCCCGGGCGACCGCGAAATGGGAGCGGGTGAACGGGGCAGACCTGTGGCAAACCGTGCCCGGGCTGCTGGGTGCCCGAGGCCCGGTGTTTTATGTGAGGGCAGAGCGCGGTATCTGAAGCCACGGTCTTAGGGGCCGTCACTCCCGGCACCGCTTTAGGAGAGAGGTAGGGGAGCCTTGCCTGTGACCTGTGGCCTTCTTGGACCGAGCTAGCGGGCGGAATACGCCTGTTAGCCACCCTGGTTGACCGTGGCAGACCCCTGTATCTGGCACGACTGTGGCACATGGCGACTTGCCCGGTGTGGCGCCGCGCCCTTCTGATCCGCAGCTCTATCGGGCCGGTCGGGGTCCGCGCGCGACCTCAGCGGGGAGAGGTGGTAGAGGCTCCGTCCAGGCAGTGGTCGTATGCAGACTTGATGGAGGGATACAAGGCGCCCAGAGCTATTCGACTGCCCGGGGCGTCGTCTTCGCAGACGTATCCCCCTGGGCCTGAAGCTGCCTTGACGTGCAGCACTACTTCGTAAGATGAAATGTGCACGTTGTGCTTCGCCCCCGCTGGGATGACTCCTAGGCTGCGCTGCTCCGCGCATTCGTTGTCACCGTCGCCAGCACACCAGAAGACGTGCACTGGGCCCGATGCGTCGTTCACCAGGACGATCGGATCGACGTTCTCTGGGTCGGTCGGATCAGGGTTGCAGCCAGCGAGAGCGAGTGCAGTCAAGCTCAACAGGATCGTGGTCGCAACGCGGACAACACGGCTGTTCAGCAGGTCCACTGGCTCTCCGAGGGGTCGTCATGCGAAGCAGCACAGTAACGCAGGATGGCCACTCCAGGACATGAGCTTGGGAAGCTCGTGTTTCCTGGCCCCGGTTGCCCTGCTGACCTGCGGTCAAGAGCGCTGGTGCCCCTGCTCGGCCGCCGCTCGATTCCCCGGTGTTCCCCGTGGTTCCCCGCACAACCTGGCACGCGTCTGGCACGACCTCCTCGTCCTGAACTACAGGCGGAGAGGTCGCTGAGGTCTGTAGACCTGGTCAAGCGGATGCTAGTGGCTCAAGATGTTCACCATGGTTGCCACGGTTGATGTGCTTCTGTGCTGCACCGCAGCGGCCCCGCTGGCCCCTTGCTCTCAGAGGAAGCCGCTGCTCGGACCCTTGCGGGCGCTTGGTCGGCTGAGGCCCGTCCTCAGGTAGCCTCACAACGCCCGACTGTCGGGCAAGCAGGTGTAGGCGCTCGGGGCGCAGCGAGACCCCGGCGACCTGGCCTTCACTGCCCCGGGCGACCTTCCGAAGGAGTGCATCGGTGGAAGCGGAAGACTGGTGTCTGGTCTTTCTCGCTTTGATGGCCCTTGCCGGGGCCTTTACGCGGGTGAGTCAACCATGGCGCTACAAGTTGATCCTGCCCACTGGATTACTGGGCGCCCTGGCGGTTGGGGTGCTCATCGGGAATGCCGACTGGAAATGGTACGGAATTCCCTTCCTGCTCATTGCTGCCGGAGGAATACTGGACGGCCTGTGGGTATCCGGAGTTTGGCGCGCCGGGCGCAAAATCTTCCGATCGAGCGGAATGCGACGTCGACAGAGCCATTGAGCCTTCTCCATCTTCACTCTGAGCTGGTCAGATGAAGGGTGAGGACGGCCTGGACGAGGCTGGTGATCCGGGTGATCGAGCACCGGAGTTTGCGGAGGAGCCGCCAGGACTTGAGGGTGGCGACGGCCTGCTCGACGGCCGACCGGCACACCTCCACAGCGCCCGGCAGGTCCGCCGGCCATCGTCCTCCCGCTCGGCCAGGACGTAGACGCTTCGGCGACGACGTCGCTCTCCTCGCCATTCACCGGGCCCCCATCCCCCACCCCGGCAACCACCTTCAGCACGTCCAGCGCGGACACGCTGGCGTCAGCGGGCAGTAGGCGAGGATGCCTTGCTCCTCCGGCTGGCGCCTTCTCATCGGAGGCGGACATCGGGCACGGTGTTGTGGAAGCGGGGAAGTCGGGGACCGAGGAGCAATCTTGAAAACCGTCGTGGCGCGAGTCACCGTGGGTTCAAATCCCACACCCACCGCGCAGGTGAACGGCCCCTGACCAGGTAAAACGGTCAGGGGTCGTTGTGCTGTGCGATGCCCGCCAGACACCGTGGCTCCCCGCGGCTCCCCGCACGATCGGGCATGGATGGGGCACGGACGACATTTGATCCGTAGCTCTACAGAGATCGGTCAACGAGGGTCGTAGAGGCCGCCGTTCGGGCCTTCAGAGTGGCTGTCGGTGTCATGGGCGGCTGCTGTGGTTGCTGTATTTCGCTGCTGTACAGCAACGGTGTCCTCTCACACCTTCTGGCAACCGCCATGGTCCGTGGTGCTTGGGTGCCCCGCGCGCCCTGCGGGAGATGTCAGTGTGATCTTGACAGGGGCCTGGGCTCCCGCGTCCACTTGCCTGGACGGTTGAAGGGGGGATCAATGGACGACGTTCGGGGAGTTCCGTGGCGTGAGGCCGCTCGCAAGACGGGTTTCTGCTGGGCGCTATGCGCGGTCGTGGCCGCCTTTCTCAGCCTCTTCGGCGACGTGGCCGGTCTGCCCGTCGCCGCGCCCGTCGTAATGGTGCTGACCCGGTGGTTTTGGGAACGGCATCGTTACTGGGTCGCCGGCATCGCAGCGACTCTCGCAGGCAGCCTCGGCGTTGGCTTCCTCGTCGACCTGACCCGCCCGCACCTCGGGAACTTGTATGGCGACGCACTCGCCACGGCCGTCGGCGCGACGGTGGCCATCGTTGCCTTCACCGCCGTTTCTCGGCTGACAGCACCGCCATCCGGATCTGCGGCGCGACACGATCGGCACTGAGGCCGAAATGATCTACACCAAGGCTCTTTCCAACTGTGTTGGCGGGGTCGTAAGCCTCGTACAGGGTCGTTCACCTGTGTTCATGGCTGACCGGGTCCCGGGACCAGCCTCGCCCACGGTCCGGTCCGAACGGCCCTGTACGGGGCTGAATGAGACGGGAACTGAGACGGCCCGGCCGGCGACTGGGCCGTCTCGTGAGCTGCGTGACCTTCTGATCCGTAGCTCTATGTAGATCGGTCGGTGACGGTCATACAGGCCGCTTCATGGCCCCTCGGAGGCACTACTGGTCGAGGCTGGTTGCTGTGGTTGCTGTACTTCCTTGCTGTACAGCTCGTTTCGCCGCCGCGTTCTGGGCATGAGCCTCACGCCGCAGCCGACGCTCATTCAAGAAGGCGGAGCTGACCTATCGGCACTCCGAGGAGAGCAGGCAACGCGAAGTCGCCGCCGGGCTCGGCGGCCTCGTACGCGCCGAACGTGCGAAGCACCACAGCGGTGACCGCACGCACCACACGGAGGAGCCGCCGGAGAGCTAATGGCGTGTGACCACGGGGGTTGCCGAGTCCGCGCAGGTCTCTGTATCGTCTTTCGATAACATCGATAATCGATAGGGGCAGTTGTCATGTCGAAGGTCCGCAGTCCTCTGGAGCCGATATCGACGGGGTTAGGAGCGTCCTGGCGCTGCTCGCGGCGCTGATGGGCGTGGGACTGTTCGCCTCGCTGTTCGCCGACGGCGGGTCTGTTCTCGGCGTCGGCCAGAAGTTCATTTGTGCCACGGATGCCAACACGAGGATCGGCGGCGATGAGCAGCCGAGCCCGGACTTCGCACCCGCACCGGGGGCCACGTTCAACGTGAGCGCCCACCCGGAGTACTGCACGGAAGCCCCCAGTACGGTGCAGAGTCTGCTCAACACCGCAACCCAGCTGGCTCCCTTCATCTTCGTCGTTGGAGCGCTCCTGCTCGCCCTCTGGGTGATCCGAAGTGCAGCGCGCGACGGCCTCTACACCACACAGACCGCAGAGCGGCTGCGCCGGCTGGGTTGGTGGATACTGGCAGGCAGTGTGCTCACCTCGATTGCTACGTCTATGGCCGAGAAGGCTCTCCTCGCCACCCTGAGGCTCAACAGTGACATCAGCGCTCTCTCCGGACTGCTGTCGTGGGACGTTCCCTTCCTGGCGATCCTCACCGGCCTCGGCGTCCTATCCTTCTCCCGGATCATGCGCGTCGGCATCACCATGCGCGAGGACCTCGACGGGACAGTCTGATGTCTGAGGAGAAGCAGGAGCACGCGATCGAGGTCCATCTCGACCGGCTGCTCGAGGAGCGGGGGATGACCTTGACGGAACTCGCCAACCGGGTCGGAGTCACCCACGTGAATTTGTCGATCCTCAAGAACGGCAGGGCAAGGGCCGTGCGGTTCACCACCCTGAGCCGCATCTGCGAGGTACTGGAATGCCAGCCGGGCGACCTCCTCAGTTACCGCCCACACTGAGCAGTCGGCGAGCCGTTCCTGCACTCCACCAGCGCACTACCGGTGGGGCCTCAGGGCTCAATCAAAGTGGGCCGGGGTGACTGCTATTGGAGCACCAGCTTGGAAGGGTGCGTATGTGGACGACGGCCGACCTGGCAAGTCTCTGACCTGTGCGGGAGCGCCTGTGACGCCGCTGTTCCTCGTGAGTCCCCGGCACGTCCCGCGGCATCGGGCACGCGGCGGGCACGTGGCCGACTCTCCGCTTTTCTGGCGAGTTGATCGTGCGGGCCGGATCATGATCCGGCCCGACAGCGACAGACGTCGACACCCCGTGACATACCGCTGCGTACGCTGACGTCCGTCGTCGTTGCCGTCAGAGGCCGTCGGGCGGGGATGGTCTTGAAAGTCGTACTAACGTGCGGCGAGCAGACCCTATGATCACTCCACCTAAGCGTCCGCTGCGGCCGCACACGCCTCCGAGACAGGCCAAAGACGATGACACGCAAAGCTCCCTGGATCCTTGCCCGCTCCGCGCAGGTGGCGATAGCGGCCGCCGCCGTGGCTGACACGTTCCGCGCGGCGGCAGTCCGGGATCACTACCTGGACCACACGGATGCGTCCCTGCACAAGTCGGGCTTCATCTCCATGATTTTCATCTATCTGATGACTCTCGCGATCGTGCTCTTCCTCGTGTGGCTCGCCCGGTCCCGGCGCAACGCCCAGGAGCTGTCCCCCTGGGCCTCGGTCCCGAGTCGGGGCTGGACGATCGGTGCGTGGTTCATACCGGTGGTCAACTTTTTTGTCCCGCGCCAGTTGGTCCTTGACATCGGGCGCGCGAGCTCCGCGTCGTGGGAGGAGAAGCGGGACACAACACTGGTGAATCTGTGGTGGGTGGCCTGGATCACGCATGCGCTAGTGCTCATGGTGGTGGGCGCCTGGGTGGCCCCGGGGTCGATGGCCTTCCTCGTGGTGGCGGAGTCGCTCATGATCGCGGCGGCCGTGCTGCTGGGGCTCGTCATCGAGCGCATCACGGCGGTGCAGAGCTCCGCGCTCGGTGCCACCGTGCCCGTCGCACCTCTCGCCCAGGCATGAGTCAGTCCCCCGATGTGCTCTCCCACGACGACGCGATTGGCTGCGCTGAAGTTCCCCCGTGGGGCTGGACAGCCTGATAATGGGACGGTCGGTCCCGGAGGAAGCAGTTCCAGGTAGTGAGCAAGAAGAGCAACACGAGCAAGCGATACACGGCCGAGTTCAAGCGGGACGCGGTCGCGCTGGTCCATTCGTCAGGGAAGACGGTGACCGAGGTCGCCCGTGAGATCGGGGTGAGCCCGGAGGGCCTGCGGAACTGGGTGAACCAGGACAGGGCGGATCGGGGCCAGGGGGCCGTGGGTGCTCTGACCAGCGATGAGAAGGAAGAACTGCGTCGTCTGCGGCGGGAGAACCGGGAACAGCAGCAGACGATTGAGGTCCTGAAAAAAGCCGCGGCCTTCTTCGCGAGGGAGTCGACGAAGTAGCCGTGCGCTACGCGTTCATCGACGCGGAGAAGGAGCGAAAGACGTCGGCGCGAGCCGCCTCGTGGCCGCAGACCCAGGACCTCGACGGGAACGGAGGCCGACGCGCAGCCTTCCTCGGCAGACGACGTCGACCACTGCACGCCGCGACTGCAGCCGCCACCTGCTCCGTCAGGCGGGCTGCGGGGCCGTCCTCCTGGCTCCCAGACGGCGGGTGCGGTACTTGCCGACCAAGCGGCAGACGGCGTAGATCGTGAACGAGATCGTCGTGACGTACGGGCTGATGGGGATGCTGCTGCCCAGGGCGAGGAGAATGCCGCCCTCGATGGAGATCACTGCGAAGACGATGCTGAGCAGTGGTAGCAGTACGGGGGAGGCAGTGACGCGGGCGGCGGCCGCTGCAGGGGTGACGACGAGGGTGAGGACCAGCAGGGCGCCGACGACCTGCACGGACAGGGCGACGGCGAGGCCGAGCACGATCATGAAGGCGAAGGACAGTCCTCGCACCGGGACGCCGCGCGCCTCGGCGACGTCCGGGTCGGCGCTGGCGAAGGATAGCGGCCGCCACATCACCACCAGAGCCACCAGGACCACGGCGGAAGTGCTGAGCAGCCAGGTCATCTGCGGAGTATCGACGGCGACGATCTGGCCGGTGAGCAGGCCGAATTTGTTGGCCGCCCGGCCCTTGTAGAGGGCGAGGAAGAGGACCCCCAGCCCCAGGCCGAACGGCATGAGGATGCCGATCGCCGAGTTGCGGTCCCGGGCCCGCGCTCCCAGGACTCCGATCGCGCCGGCCGCGACGAGCGAGCCGACGATCGAGCCCGCCACGACGTTCGTCTCCAGCAGCAGCGCGGCCGAGGCACCCGCGAAGGACAGTTCGCTGATGCCGTGCACGGCGAAGGGCAGGTCGCGCATGATGACGAAGACACCGGCCAGGCCGCCAATCAGGCCGAGTGCGGCGCCGGCGACGAGGGAGTTGCGGACCAGGGCGAGCAGTTCGCCGTAGTTGTCGAAGTTGAAGATCTGCTGCCAGATCCCGTCGGCGAGCGTCATGGCCGGGCTCCGCCGGACTCGTGGCGTTCGTGGCTGTGGTGAAGCTGGGCAGCCGGTGCGTCGGGTACGCCGGCCACCACGATCCGGCCGTGGACGCGAACGACGTCGATCTGCGTGCCGTACAGGCGGGAGAGCGAGCCGGAGGTCAGGACGTCCTCCGGCGTGCCAACGCGATGGCCGCCGGGCGCCAGGTACAGTACCCGGTCTACCAGGTCGAGGACTGGGTTGATCTCGTGGGTCACGAAGACCACCGCCGTGTCGTGGGAGCGGCGGCGGGCATCGATCAGTTCGGTGACCGCCCGCTGGTGGTTCAGGTCCAGGGAGAGCAGTGGTTCGTCGCACAACAGGATGCGCGGGTCGGTGGCCAGTGCCTGCGCGATGCGGACGCGCTGGCGTTCGCCACCGGACAGCAGTCCGAGCGGGACGTCGCCGTACGCCAAGGCCCCGACCTGCTCCAGGATCTCGTCGACCCGCCGGTGGACGGCGTTCGTGCGCAGCCGCGGGCCGAAGAGGTGGCCGTCGATCCCGAAGCGCACCAAGTCGCGGGCGCGCAGCATCGCCTGCGCGGACAGTGTCGCCTGCTGAGGGATGTACCCGATGCGCCGTCCGGCGTTGTGGGAAGGGCGGCCGAGGACGCTCAGCGTTCCCGCGGACAGCGGCTGTCGGCCCAGCAGGGCTTTCAACAGGCTCGTCTTGCCCGACCCGTTCGGCCCGAGCACGGCGAGGAACTCCCCGGGCCGTACGTCGAGGTCCAGATCACGCCACACTGTCCGCGTGCCGTAGGCCACGGCGGCGCTGCTGAGGCTGATCAGCGGGGCGGTGTCTGCGCGGACGACGCTGGTTTCCGTCCTGCTCTCGTGGGCCCGGGGTACGGGAGCCACCTCCGGTCACCTCACTTTTTCAGCGCGCCGGCCAGCGCGTCGACATTGGAGGTCATCCACCCGACGTAGTCCTTGCCCGTGGGCAGGGTCTCGGTGACGGGAACGATGGGGATGCCGGCCGTCTTGGCCGCCTGTTCGACCTTCTCGGTCTGCGGACCGGAGGTCTGTGCGTTGTAGACCAGCGCCTTGACCTGCTTGCCGGTGAACAACGCGAGAGTGGCCTGCAAGACCTTGGGGGAGACGTCACTGCCTTCTTCGACGGCCTTGCTGAACTCCTCGGGAGTCTTGTTCACCAGCCCGTCGGCTTCGGTCATGTACAGCGGCACGGGCTCGGTCATGGCGATGGCCTCGCCCCCGTGATCCTTCTTGATCTGCGCTTCCTTCGCCTCGAGCGGCTTGAGCTTCGCCTTGAAGGTCTCGGCGTTCCTGGTGAAAGTGACGGCGTTGGCGGGATCTGCCTTGCCCAAGGCCGTGGCTATGCGGTCGGCGATCTTGGCGGCGGTGGGGAAGTCGTACCAGACGTGCTCGTTGAGCTCGCCGCCCTTCGGAGCGGTCTTGCCGGAGACATTGATCGCGTTGATGACCGCGGCGGAGGAGTTGCTGCTCTTGAGCATCCGGTTGATGAAGTCGTCGTAGCCGCCGCCGTTCTCGATGACGACCTTCGCCTTGGATAGGGCCAGTTGGTTCTGGGTGTTGGCCTCGTAGGAGTGTGGGTCCTGGTCGGGGTCGCTGATGATCGGCGTAACGGCGACCTTGCCGCCGCCTATTTGCTCGACGATGTCGCCGTACACGTTCGTCGAGGCGACCACCGTGACCTTGGAGGAGGCGGCCGGGGTCTGCGAGGCGCGCCCGTAGCTTTTGGCGTCGGAGGAGTTGCCGCAACCGGCCACGAGAACCAGGCAGGCGCCCGTGAGGAGAGCGAGACAGCAGGACGGGGACGTGGGCATGGATCCTCCACGACGCGTGCTGCAGGGGCCTTCGCAAAAGCGCCTGGTCCGACCCGAATCGATCCGGGCATATACACCACGCTAGGTGGTAGTGAATGTCAAAACCATGACCTGATCGCATCGATGTGACAATCATTGCGGAGAACTGGCATACCGGCTACTCGTGCGATGGCGTCGCCCCAGCAGGGGCTGCAGATGCTCGTGAGCTCCAAGGTGCGCTCGAAAAAACTCGGCGAATCCGGTGGTTGCGGCCAGGGTCTCGGTCCAGCGCTCCACGCTCCTCCGCGTCCACGGGGCGCGGCTGAGGCTGAAGCGTCGGCGCTGCGGGCGCGGGTGGTGTCCGGCCTGGCGCGGCATCAAGAGCTCTGCACCGCTTGCCGCTTCTAGTAATGACAATCATTTGCGATTACTGTGCGAGTCGAGCGTCGCGCGCCCTGCTTCGGAGGGGCGCTCCGGTTGTCCGGCGTCTGTGGTGTCCACGGCAGCGGACCTTGGTGTCCGGCGTGCGCGCCCGCTCGTCGACTGGCCCTATGACACTGGATTCCTGGAGCAGTGATGAGCGACCCTTATGAGCGGTCCGCGGAGTACCTCGACATCATGATCGCCGAGGCGTGGGAGGCGCTGGCTCCGGCGCTGGCGGATGCCCTGTCGAATGCTCGGGCGAGGGCCGGTGCGGTGGTGGACCTCGGTGCCGGGTCCGGCCGGGGCGTGCGCGTCATTTGCGACGCGCTGCCGCAGGGGCCGGTCCTCGCTGTCGAACCCTCCGCCGCGATGCGCGCCGTCCTGCTTGCCCGCGTCCATGAGGACGGCGAACTGCGCAAGCGGGTCACGGTGGTTCCCGGCGACTGCGCGAGCACCGACTGGCCCGACGGTGTGCGCGCGGTCGTGGCCCTGAACGTGATCGGTCATCTGCCGCCCGACCAGAGGCGTGCGCTGTGGAACCGAGCCGCCCGGCAACTCGCCTCCGGCGGAGTGCTGGTGTTCAACGTCACTCCGCCGTTCGCCCCGACGGAAGTGGAGCGGGTGCGGATGGCCCATGTCGCCATCGGTGAACTGGAGTACGAGGGCTGGGCGAGCGCGCGCCCCTCCGGAGTGGACGAGATCACCTGGTGCATGGACTACCAAGTTCTGCGCCAAGGGCGGGTGCTGGCCGCGGACTCGGTCCAGTACCGCTGGTGGGTCGCCACGGAGGACGCCCTGGCGGCCGAGGTCGCCCAGGCGGGGCTCGCGCTGCGCCGGGTCGGTGATCCGGGGTTGGGGCTGTGTGTTCTGGAGCGTGTGAGTGCAACGACATCGCGCGCTGATTGATTTGATAATCATTTTCATTTAGGTTTCACTGGTGTCCTGCTTCCCCTGCCCTGAGGGGGAAGCGCCTTCCTGCCTGCCGCTGCAACGGAGACCGGATGAACCAGCCTGTACCGAGCGACGACATCCTTGCCCGCGTCATCGACTGCATAGCCGAAGTCCTCGGCACACCACCGCAGAAGGTCGCGCTGACGACTCCGCTCGCGGCCCTGGGACTCGAATCGTTCACCGCGGTGCGGCTGAGGCGACGGATCCGCGAACGCACCGGTCAGGACCTGCCGTTGACCGCCTTCCTCGGTGAGGGTGCCACGGCCCGCGCGGTGGCGGACCGCCTTCTCGCCGTACAGGTGCCGGACGGCGCCCCGCACTCCGGGCCCCCCGACGGCGAGGCGCAGGCGGCAACGGAACCCGGTGATGTCCGGCGTGGTGAGGAGAGGTCAGGGGAGGGCTTTCCCCTGACGCCCATTCAAGCCTCGTACCTCGCAGGACGGGCCGAGGGCATGCCCCTGGGCGGGGTGGCCACCTACTACTACTACGAGTACGACCGCACGCCCGGCGGCGTGGATCCGCTCGTGGACGTGGGTCGACTGGAAGCCGCGTGGAACCGGCTGATCGAACACCACCCGATGCTGCGCATGACGGTGGATGACCGAGGTTGCCAGCACATCGCCGAAGCCCTCGGCCTCTACCAGATCGGCGTCACCGACCTGCGTCGCGAACCCGCCGAGCGGGTGCAGGAAACGTTGTCGGTCCAGCGTCGGGAGCGTTCCCACCAGAACCGCCCCGCCGGTTCCTGGCCGCTGTTCGACATCCACGCCACGTTGCTGCCCGACGGGCGGACCCGGCTGCACGTCGGGGTGGACGTGCTCCTGACCGATCTGGCCGGCTGGATGCTGCTGATGCGCCAGTGGGGGCGTCTCGTTGAGGACCCCGCCCACCGGCTTCCCGAGCCGCCGGCGCAGTTCGCCGACCTTCAGCGCGCCCGCTCCGGAGACCCCGAGTGGGCGGCCCGGCGCGCACGCGACCGTGCCTACTGGGCCGCACGCGCCCCCGAGCTGCCGCCGTCGCCGCGCCTGCCCCTGCTGCGCGACCCTGCCGACACCAACCCGCCCCGCTTCGTCCGCTCCGCCGCAGAGCTCGACGCCGGCACCTGGGCCGAACTGCGTGCCCGGTGTACTGAGCACGCGGTCACGCCCACCGCCGCCCTGCTCGCGGCCTTCGCCGTCGTACTGGGACGGTGGGGCGCCGGGGAGCGGGTATGCCTGAACACCACGCTGTTCGACCGCCCGGAATCCGATGATGGGACCGAAGGGGTGGTGGGCGACTTCACCACCACCGCCCTGGTCGGCACGCCCCGGTTCAGCCCCGCCGACTGGAAGGGCTTCGCGGACTACGCCGCCGCTGTCAACCACCGCTTCTGGGAGGACCTGGACCACCGGTCCGTCTCCGGTGTAGAGGTGCTCCGGGACCTGCGGGCGTGCACCTCGCAGACGGTGGGAGCCCCCAGTCACCCGGTGGTCTTCACCAGCGGGGTGGGTCTCGCGGGCGACGGGGAGCCCCCGGCCGGCTGGCTCGGCCAGGAGGTGTACGGCATCTCCCAGACCCCCCAGGTCCTGCTCGACCACATCGTGTGGGACGAGGGCGGGCGGCTCCGCCTGGCCTGGGACGCCGTCGAGGGAGCTTTCCCCGACGGCTGGATCCCGGCCCTGCTCGGCGCCTACGTACGTCTGTTGAACACCCTGACGCGGCCCGACGCCTGGCGCGACGCCGCACTGGGGTGGGATCCCTCCTTTCACCCCGAAGAGCCCCTCGACGCCGTGCCGTTCCCATCCGCGGGCCCGCTGCTGCACGATCCGGCCGTCGACGCGGCACGCCGTCAGCCGCAGCGGCCGGCCGTGCGCACCTCCGCCGCCACCGTCACCCACGGCCGCCTCGCGGAAAACGCCGCCGCCACCGCGGCACTGCTGGCCTCCCGGGGAGTGGGACCCGGCGACATGGTCGCCGTCGCCTGCGAGAAGGGGCCCGCGCAGATCACCGCCGCACTCGGCGTCAACCTGAGCGGGGCGGGCTATCTGCCGGTCGAACCCTCCTGGCCGGCCGCGCGGATCGCAGCCGTCTGCGAGCGGGCCGGTGTCCGGCACGCACTGATCGGCCGGGGTGTGAAGACCGACTGGCCCGACGGCGTCACCGCGCACCGCCTGACCGCCACGGGCCGGCCCGCCCGCGGCGCCGCCGCCTTCGCCGAACCCGTGCCCGCGCCCACGGACCCGCGCCCCGACGACATCGCCTACACCATCTTCACCTCGGGCTCGACCGGCAGCCCCAAGGGCGTGGAGATCCAGCACCGGGCCGCGCGCACCACCATCGACGACATCGTCGACCGGTTCGCCATCGGCCCCGAGGACCGGGTGCTGGCACTGTCGGCACTCAGCTTCGACCTGTCCGTGTTCGACATCTACGGCGTCCTGGGCGCCGGCGGCTCCTTGGTGCTGCCCGATCCCGCCCGGCAACGCGACCCGCAGCACTGGCTCGAACTGGCGGGCCGGAACGGCGTCACCGTGTGGAACACCGCTCCCGCCCTGCTCGAAATGCTCGTCGAATACGCGGAGATGGAACCGGACGAGGCCGCCACCGCGCTGCGCACATTGCGTCTGGTGATGCTCTCCGGCGACTGGATCCCCCTGTCCCTGCCCGACCGGCTGCGCCGACTAGCCCCGCAGGCAAGGGTGATGAGCCTGGGCGGGGCCACCGAGGCCTCCATCTGGTCCATCACCTACCCGATCAAGCGCACCGATCCGCGCTGGCGCAGCATCCCCTACGGCAGGGCCCTGCGCGGTCAGAGCTTCTTCGTCCTCGACGAGGACGGCGCGCCCTGCCCGGTCGGTGAGGCGGGGGAGTTGTTCATCGGCGGCGACGGACTGGCCCGCGGCTACACCGGCGATCCGGTCCAGACCGCCGAGAGGTTCGCCGTCCACCCCGTACTGGGCCGCCGTCTGTACCGGACCGGGGACCTCGGCCGGTGGACCGCCGACGGCACCATCGAGTTCCTCGGACGCGTCGACCGGCAGGTGAAGATCCGCGGGCACCGCATCGAACTGGGCGAGGTGGAGGCGGTACTCGCCCGCCATCCGGCGGTCCGCCAGTGCGTGGTGTCGTCGATGCGGGGCCCCGACGGGCGACCCCGGCTGGTCGCGCACCTGTCCCCCCGGGGAGCGAGCGAGCCGCCGACCGCCCAGAAGCTGGCGGACGCCCTGCGTGAACGGCTTCCCGACTACATGGTGCCCAGCCGGTTCGTGATCCTGGACCAACTGCCGGTGACGGCCAACGGCAAGATCGACCACGCGGCGCTGACCGCCGCACCGGCCGACGCCAGGCCCACGCATGCCGCTGCGTCCGGCGCGGTCGCCGCCGAGCAGAACGAGCCCTCCACGCCCTCCGGTACGTTCCCGGCCGAGTCCGCCAGCCCCTCACGTGCCGTTGACGCCACGGGCGCGGAATGGGTCGCCGCCGCGCTCGCCGAGGCGGCCGCCCTGGGGCTGGAGGCCGCCCTCGTGATCCGGCCCGGACGGCTGCGACCGGACCAGGCACTGGAGGCGTCCGCCCACTGGCTGAGGCAGGTGGCACAGACCACCGACGGCACAGCCGCCGAACCGCGCCTGGCCGCCGGCGGACTGGCGGAGGTGGTCTGCCACCCCCGCGGGAGCACCGCCACGACGCCTTACTCAGCCACCGGTCCGGCAGCGGCGTCCATTGCGCCCGCCCCGGACCGGCACGTCACCGAACCCCGTACGTCCCCCCACGGCCGAGGGCAGGGCACGGTGGACCCCGCCGTACTGGACGCGCTCACCGCCGTCCTAGCCGACTTCACCGACCTGCCGGTGACACCCGACAGCACCTTCAACGCCCTCGGCGCGACCTCCCTGACCCTCGTCCTCACCCACCGCAGGCTCCGCGAGAGCATCGCCCCCGGCCTCGCGCTCGCCGACATGTTCGAGCACCCCACCGTCGCCGCCCTAGCCGCCCGCATCACAGCACAACGTGCCCCGGACACCGCCCGACCCCCCAGCGCCCACGGCACCGGCTCCGTTCCCCCGCCCACGACCCCGCAGCCCGAACGGCCCGCGCGCAGGACCTCCCGCGTCGCCGCACGCGCCCTGGCCGAGGAGACCACGCGATGACCGAACCCACCTTCTCCCGGGGATACATGCCGGACGCGTCCCGGCCGGATCACCCGGCCGTGGAGGACGACCTGATCGCGGTCACTGCCCTGGACTGCCGGTTCCCGGGAGCCCCCGACACGGCGGCGTACTGGAACCTGCTGGTCGAGGGCCGCAGCGGACTGACCCGGCACAGCGAGCGGGAGCTGGCCGAACGCGGTGTCCCCGCGCGCCTGCTGGCCAACCCGGCCCACATTCCCGTCAGCGGGGTCATCGACGAACAGGACCACTTCGACCCCGAGCCGTTCGGCCTGACCGATGCCGAAGCGGCCGTGATGGACCCCCAGCAGAGGCTCTTCCTGGAAGCCTGCCTGCGCGCCCTGGAAAGCGCCGGGCACGGCGGCGGCACCGGGGCGGGCGCGGTGGGCGTCTTCGCCGGCGCCGCCCACAGCGACTACCTCGCCCGCAACCTCGCGGACCGGTACGCCGCCTCCGCGACCGACCCCGTAGGCAGTCTCCAGGCGGCCCTCGCGGGGGTGGCCGACTACCTCCCCCTGCACGTCGCGCACCGCCTCGCGCTCACCGGGCCCGCCGTCGCGGTCGGCACCGCCTGCTCGACGTCCCTGGTCGCCGTGCATCTGGCGGCCCAGTCGCTGCTGGCGGGGGAGTGCGACACCGCCCTCGCCGGGGGCGCCTCCCTGATCGTTCCGCAGGGCAGGGGCTACCTCCATGTCCCCGACGGGATCTTCTCCGCCGACGGCCGTGTCCGCACCTTCTCGGCGGAGGGCACCGGCATCGTCCACACCCAGGGCGTCGGCGTGGCCGTACTGCGACGGCTGCGCGACGCCCTCGCCGACGGCGACCCCGTCCTGGCCGTCCTGCACGGCTCCGCCGTGAACAACGACGGCGGCGACCGCACCGGCTTCACGGCCCCCTCACCGCGCGGACAGGCCCGTGTCGTCTCCGAGGCGCTCGCCGTGGCCGGTCTCACGCCGAGGGACATCAGCTACGTCGAGGCCCACGGGACCGCCACCCGGCTCGGCGACGTCGTCGAGGTCGCCGCGCTGCGCCGCGTCTTCGGCGGCACGGGCCCGGCCTGGTGCGCCCTCGGCTCGGTCAAGAGCAACATCGGGCACGCCAACTCCGCTGCCGGCATCGCCGGATTCGCCAAGACCGTACTCGCCCTGCACCACGGTCTGCTGCCGCCCACGCTGGACGCCCTGCCGCTCAACCCCGACCTCTCCCTGGACGACTCGCCCTTCACGGTCGTCCACGAGGCCACCGGCTGGACCGGACCCCGGTACGCGGGAGTCAGCTCCTTCGGTATCGGCGGCACCAACTGCCACGTCGTCCTGGGCAGTGCCCCCGTCCGTCCGGAACCCCCCGCCGACCCGCGCCCGCAACTCGCCCTGCTCAGCGCGCACCGCGACGACGCCCTCGCCCGTCTCGCCGAGTCCACCGCGACGGCCCTGCACACCACACCGGTCGAGACCGCAGACGCCGCCCACACCCTGCACACCGGCCGCGCCACACTGCCCTACCGTGCCGCCGCGGTGATCACCGGGGCGGCGGAGGCCGACACCCACGCGCTGCGCACCGCCCCCCGACGGCGTCCCGGCGCCACTCCGCCCCGCATCGTGCTGGCCTTCCCCGGCGGCGGCGCGCAGTACGCGGGCATGGGCCGCGAACTGTGCGCCGAGGAAGAGGAGTTCGCCCGTACCGTGCGCGAGTGCGCCGACCTGTTCGACGACGGCACGGGCATGGACCTCACCTCGCTGATCACGGCCGATCCGTCCGACGACCGGGCACGCCGGCTGCTGCGCGATCCCGCCCACGGCCTTCCGGCCCTGTTCACCGTCTCCCTCTCCGCCGCACGCACCCTGCGTTCCTGGGGCGTCGAACCGGACGCGGTGGTGGGCCACAGCCTCGGCGAGTACGTAGCCGCCGTCCTGGCCGGAGCCCTGTCCCTGCCCGACGCCGCCGCCCTGGTCGCGGTCCGCTCACACGGTATGTCCCGGGCGGCCGGCGGTGGGGCGATGCTGACGGTCCCGCTGGCCGAGCGGCAGACCCTGGCGCTGCTCGCCGACCATCCGGAACTGGACCTGGCCGCGGTCAACGGCCCCCAGTCCTGCGTGGTGTCAGGACCCTCGCCGGCCGTCGCCGAACTGGAGCGGACCCTGACCGCGCGCGGCGAGCGCGCCGTACGGCTCTCCCTCGACGCGGCCGCCCACTCCCGTCTGGTCGACCCGATCCTGCCCGAACTGCGCGCGGCCGCCGACACCGTCCAGCCACGCGTCCCCGGCATCCCGCTCGCCACGACCCTCACCGGAAAGCTGCTGCACACCGCTCCCGACGCCGACCACTGGGTGGCGCACCTGCGCTCCACGGTGCGCTTCTCCGACGCCCTGGCCGCCGCCCTGGGCGAGGGGCCGGCCGTCCTCGTCCAGGCGGGACCGGGCAGCGCACTGCTCCAACTGGCCCGGCAGCAGCGGGAGCGGCAGCCACTGGCCACGCTGGCTACCTTCCCTGACCGTGACGAGCCGCGCGGAGGGCGTGCCGCGCTGCTGGCGGCCGCCGGAGAGCTGTGGACGCTGGGAGTTCCGTTGGACGCCGCCGCGCTGCACCGGCCGGGGCGCCGCAGGGTCGTCCTGCCGGGCCTGCCCCTGGAACGCCGCAGGCTGTGGATCGATCCGCCCGCTGCGGGCCCCGCCGTCGACCGCCCGGCTGCGGCGGCTACGGAGGACGGCCACCGCACCACGCAGGCCGCCCCCGACGAGGCGGAACCCCTCCAACTGCCCGTCTGGCGGCGCACGGCCCCGGTCGACACGGACCGGTCGGCGCTGCGGGGCCGCTGGCTCGTCGACGGCCCGCCGGACTCACCGCTGCCCGAGCGGGTGCGCGCCGCGCTCGCCGCCGCCGGGGCCCTCCCTGTCACCCTCGACGAGGCGGCCCGGGACCCGGACACCTCCTGTGCGGGCGTCGTCGTGATCGGCTCGCACAGCGGCACCGGCGAGGACCCGGCCGACGACGGAGCGGACCCGGCCGGAAAAGTCGCCGCGTCGGTGCTGCGTTATGCGGAGATGGCGCGGACCACCGCCTCCTGGGCACACCGCACCTGCCTGCTCCATATCAGCCACAACGCCCAGCAGGTGGAGAGCGCCGACCGTCCCGCGGCCTCCGCCGCCGCCACCCTCGCCGTCCCCCGTGTCCTCGCCCAGGAGTTCCCGGGCCTGCGCTGGCGGGCCCTGGATGTGCCGGCCGACCCGTCGGACACGAGCGTTCTGGAGGCAGTGCTCGCGGAGGCCGCGGACCTGGTGTCCGAGGGTCCGAGCGGTGTCGAGTGCGCCGTCCGCGGCGGACACCGCTGGACGCGCGGCATCACGCCCTGGCGGCCGTCGGTACCCGCGCCGGACACTGAAGGGCCCGTCGTCACTGACGGTGCCACCGGCACGGCCGTGGTGCTCGGCGGCCTCGGAGACGTGGGCCTGGCCCTGGCCGGGCACCTCGCCCGCTCGGGACGGCGGGTCGTGGTCACCAGTCGCACCGGGCTCCACCCGGATCCCGCTCCGGGGAGCAGCGAGGCCGAACGGGCGGAGACCGTACGTCTCCTGCGGGACTCCGGCGCCGACATCGAGGTCCGTGCCGCGGACGCCGCGGACACCGCCGCCACCACGGACCTGCTGCGCGAACTGACCGACCGTGATGGACCGTTGGACCTGGTCGTGCACGCCGCCGGCGTGGTCGCCTCCGCCGCCGTCGCACCGCTGCGGGCCACCGATGAGCACACCGTACGCGCGCACGCGCACGCCAAGGTCACCGCGGCCCTCGCGCTGCGCACCGCCGTGCACAGCCTCCCACCCGACCGCCGCCCGGCCACCGTGCTGCTGATGTCCTCGGCCACGGCGTTCGTCGGCGGCCTGGGCCTTGCCCCGTACGCCGCCGTCAACCGCT
The DNA here is from genome assembly GCF_053601495.1 of Streptomyces sp. NPDC004721. Taxonomy (NCBI): domain Bacteria; kingdom Bacillati; phylum Actinomycetota; class Actinomycetes; order Kitasatosporales; family Streptomycetaceae; genus Streptomyces; species Streptomyces sp. NPDC004721. The sequence continues at coordinate 18,019 of NZ_JBSGBZ010000053.1, read as the reverse complement.
TCCTGGACGCGCTGGCCGAACACGAGCGCGCCCAGGGCCCGGGATCCCCCCGTTGGATCAGCGTGGCCTGGGACGGCTGGCGCGTGGGCCCCGGCCGGAGCGAGCGCACGGTGGCCTCCCGGCACTCGATCGGCCTGGCCGACGGCATGTGCACCGTGGACCGGCTGCTGGCGCTCGCGGCCCGGGGCCGTGCCCCGGCGTCCATCGCGGTCTCGCCGGCCGACTTGGCGTCCCGTACCGCGGGCACGCCCACCGTCGTACCGGCGTCCGTCGTACCCGCTTCGGGCGCGTCCACGGCACGGCCTCAGACCGGTGCCGAGTTCGCCACGGGTGCCGAGACACAACTGGCCGAGGTCTGGTCGGAGCTGCTGGGCTTCCCCGTCACCGACCGCGACGCCGACTTCTTCGCACTCGGCGGACACTCCCTGCTGGCCACCCGGATGCTCGCCCGCCTGCGCGACGACCACGGAGCCGACCTCCGGCTGCAGGACCTGCTCGCCCGGCCGACCATCGCGGCCCTGGCCCCGCTGCTGCCCGGCGGGGAGCCGCGGCGCGCGCCCGCAGAAGCGACGGATGCGGCGCTCCCGCCCCAGGCGCCCGGCGACGGCCCCCGGGAGTTCCCCCTCACCCGGGTGCAGCACGCCTACTGGGTCGGCGGATCCGGCGGCTACCGCCTCGGCGACGTTCCGTGCTCCTTCCACCTGGAGTACGACTGCCCCGGCCTGGACACCGACCGCTACGAAGCGGCGTGGAACGCGGTCATCGCCCGCCATCCGATGCTGCGCGCGGTCATCTCACCCGAAGGCCGCAACCGGGTGCTCGACAAGGTGCCCCGCTACCGCATCCGCGTGCAGGACCTGACGAAGGACGATGACGCCGAACGCGCCCGGAAGCTGGAGCGCGTCCGCGAACGTATGGTGCGCCGCGAACCCCGCCCGGGCCGCTGGCCCCTGGTCGACATCCGGGCCGCCCGCTTGCCGGGCGACGTCGTCCGGCTGTTCGTCAACGTGGACGTGCTGGTGTGCGACACTGCCAGCTACCTGATCTGGGACCGCGAACTGCGTACCCTCTACCGTGACCCCGGTGCCCACCTGCCCGCACTGGACACCACCTTCGCGGACTGCGTGGCCGCGCTCGAACACCGCGCCGAGGGCCCCGAGCACGCGCGGGCCGCCGCCTACTGGCGCGCCCGGCTGGATGACCTGCCCGGCGCGCCTGCGCTTCCCGTAAAGACGCAGAATCTCGGTGACCGGCCACGTTTCGCCCGGCGCACCGCCCGTCTGGAGCCGGACCGCTGGGACGCCCTCAAGGCCGAGGCCGCCCGGCGTGGACTGACCCCCACGGCTGTCCTGCTGGCGGCCTATGGGGAGGCCCTGGCCCGATGGTCCGGGCAGGACCGGTTCGCCCTCACCCTCACCCTCTTCGACCGGCCCACGCACCTTCCCGGAGCGGACGCGGTGGTCGGCGACTTCACCTCGCTGATGCTGCACGAGGTGGACCGCTCGGACACCCCCTGCTTCGCCGACGCAGCCGAGCGGGCCCAGCGCACCCTCTTCGAGGACCTGGACCACCGGGAGTTCTCCGCACTCGACCTGTTGGCGGAGAAGTCCTCGCGCACCGGCCGCACCGAGTCCGTCCCCGTGGTCTTCACCAGCGCCCTCGGTCTGTCCGGTCCGCTCGGCGGCGGACACGACCTGGACTGGGCGGGCACACCCGTGTACGGCGTGAGCAGCACCCCGCAGACCTGGCTGGACCACCAGGCGATCGAGCAGCACGGGGCGCTCCTGCTCCAGTGGGACGTGCTGGAGAGCGCGCTGCCCGCCGACGAGGCGGACGCGGCGTTCGCCGCCTACACCGCCCAGGTGCGCCGGCTGGCCGACGTGCCGCAGGTGTGGGACCTCGAAGCCCCCCGTCCCGCTCCCGCACCCCCGGCCCGTGAGCCGGACCGGACGGCACCTCTTCCCGCCCCGCAGAAACCGGCCCCCGCCGGACGCGGCCGCCACGCCGACGCCGACGTGGCCATGCTGCTGCACGACGGCGACGGCGACCGCCCGCTGTTCCTGATGCATCCCTCCGGCGGGGACGTACTGTGCTACGGCGAACTCGCCCGTCTGATCACCGACAGCCGGCCCGTGGTCGCCCTCACCGATCCCGCCCTGACCGGCGCCACCGGACCGCGGACCATCGCCGAGATGACGGACCGCTACCTCGCGGCACTGCGCGACCACCAACCGCAGGGCCCCTACCTGCTGGGCGGCTGGTCGATGGGCGGCACAGTCGCCCACCAGATGGCGGTCGAACTCGAACTGCGCGGTGAGAGAACCGACCTCCTCATCCTGATCGACTCCAACATCCCCGATCGCATAGGGGCGTTGGGCGGAACCGACCGTGCCCAGGACACCGCCTTCGCGGCCGTCCGCTACCTGCGCTCGCTGGAGGCGTTCCTCGACCTCGATCTCGGCCTGGGCGCGGACGCGGAGGTGATCCGCAAGGCCCAGAGTCCAGCGGGGGTACGCCAGGCCGTCACCGAACGGCTGCGGCAGGCCGGCCTGCTCAGCCCGCGGGACACAGCCGACCTCCGGCTGGAGGTCTTCGAACGGCACCTGCGGGCGCTGGCGGACCACCGGGCCGGACACCTCACCGATCCGGCCACCCGCCTGCTGCTCATCGCCGCGTCCCGCCCCTCGCCGCACAACGCCGGCGTCGGCATGGGTGTCGACGACGCCGGGGACCTGCCCGCTCTGGGATGGCTGCCGCACGTCAGCGGCCCGGTCGACGCCCACACCGTCGAGGGCCACCACTACTCCATGCTGCACGACCCGGCGGTACGCCGGACCGCCGCCCTGATCGACCGGGCCCTGGACGCCCTGCGCGCCGACCGGTAGGCCCCCGGCCTTCCTTCCTGACACCCGAACCTCTCGCGGAAAGAAACCATGCACCAGCACTCGTCGCCCCGTGTTCCCCTGCACCGCAGATCCGCACTCGTCGCCCTGGCGGCGACCGGCACCCTGCTGTTGAGCGCCTGCTCCCAGTCGCCCAGCACCCACACCCCGGCATCCGGCACCGGCACACCCGTCGACGGCGGCACCCTGCGCTACGCCGTCACCGGATCGCCCGCCACTGCCAGTGACGACCCGCACGGCGGTCTCGGCAACGAGTCCGACGTCCTGCGGTTCGCCCTGACGTACGACGTGCTCACCGTCCCCGGCGAGGACGGCAAGCCCCAGCCGCGGCTCGCCACGTCGTGGAAGCCCAACGGCGCCATGAACCGTTGGACCCTCACCCTGCGCGAGGACGCCCGCTTCACCGACGGCACGCCGGTGCGCGCCGCCGACGTGCTGTACTCCCTGCGGCGGATCAGCAGCAAGGCCGCCGAAAACTACGGCCGGCTCGCCGACTTCGACATGGAGAAGTCCACGGCCCCCGACGAGCACACCGTCGTCCTGGCCACCCGCGCCCCGATGGCCGACGCACCCCGGGCGCTGGAATCCGTCACCTTCGTCGTACCCGAGGGCACCAAGGACTTCTCCCGCCCCGTCACCGGCTCGGGTCCCTACCGGGTGGAGCGGACCAGCGCCCAGACCACCGTCCTCGCCCGCAACGACAAGTGGTGGGGCGAGCGGCCGCACCTGGACCGGATAGAGATCCAGGCCGTCGCCGACCCGCAGGCGCGGGCCAACGCCGTCGCCTCAGGACAGGCCGACGTCGCCGGCAGCGTCAGCCCCGCCGCGGTCAAAAGCGCCGGCCATTCGGCGAAGACACAGGTGGTCCGGCGGAACGGAGTCACTGAATACCCGTTCATCATGCGCCTGGACACCAAACCGTTCGACGACCCCAGGGTCCGCGAGGCGTTCCGCCTGGCGGCCGACCGCAAGGCCCTGGTCGACACCGTGTTCCTGGGCTACGGCAAGGTCGCCAACGACCTTCCCACCCCCTACGACCCGTCGGCCCCCGAGGACCTGCCGCAGCGCACGCGTGACGTGGAGAAGGCCAGGAAGCTGCTGGCGGAAGCGGGCCACGCCCACGGACTGTCCGTCACCCTGCACACCACCACCTCCTACCCCGGCATGGACACCGCGGCCACGCTCTACGCCCAGCAGCTCTCCGACATCGGGGTCGACGCCAAGGTGAAGGTCGAGCCCGCCGACACCTACTGGACCGCCGTCTACGCCAAGAAGGCGTTCTACACGGGCTACTACGGCGGCATCTCCTTCCCTGACCTCGTCCGCGTCGGGCTGCTGTCCGACTCCCCGACCAACGAGACCGCCTGGCGCAGCAAGACCTTCGACAGTGGCTTCGCTCAGGCGATGTCCACCGCGAACGAGGCGCGGCGCGAGGAGCTGCTCTCGGGCATCCAGCGTGAGCTGTGGAAGGACGGCGGCTACGTCGTCTGGGGCACCGGGGACGGCCTGGACCTCACCGCGCCCGGCGTGCACGGACTGCCCGACGGGCCCGGCTTCCAGCGCATGTTCATCGACCAGGTGTGGATGGCGGAATGACCCTGCGCACCGTCAGCCGTGCCCTGCGCCCGGTCGGCCGTGTTCTGCGCCCGGTCGGCCGGGCCGGGGCCCTGGCCGTCGCCGTCACGGCCGTGGTCTTCACGGCCACCGAAGTGCTCCCTGGCGACGCCGGCGAGTTGAGGACGGCGGGTCGGGCCTCCGCGGAGGACATCGCGGCGCAGCGCGACCGGCTCGGGCTGGACCGGCCCGCCGTGGTGCGCTACATCGACTGGCTGTACGGCGTGATCCGGGGGGACCTGGGACACTCGCTGGCGGGGGACCGGCCGGTGGCGGCGCTGTTCGCGGAACGGCTGCCCGCCACCGCCGTCCTGGTCGCGGTGGCGCTGGCCGGCACCGTGCTGCTGACCGTGACGGCCCTGATCGTTACGTACCTGCGCGGCGGCCGGGGCGGCTCGGCCGCCACCGGGCTGGCCGCCGTGCCGCAGCCGGTCTACGCGGCGGTGCTCGGCGCGGTCCTGGCCGGGCTGCTGGGCTGGCTGCCTCCCGTGTCCCTGCTTGCACCCGGCGCCTCGCCCCTGGCCGATCCGCGGCTCCTGGCGCTGCCCGCCCTTACCCTGGCCCTGCCCTCGGCCGCGTTCGCCACCGTGCTGCTGCGCGGGGCGATGGGCGACGCCCTGCGCCGACCCCACGTGGCCGACGCGCGGCTGCGCGGCCTGCCCGCCCCGCTGGTGCTGTACCAGCACGTCCTGCCCTTCCTGTACGCGCCGGCGCTCCAGGTGACGGCCCTGCTGGCCGGCGGCCTCATGGCCGGAACCGCCCTGGCGGAGACGGTGTTCGGCTATCCGGGCACCGGGCAGCTCCTGGTGTCGGCCGTCGCGGTGCGGGACGTTCCCGTCATCCAGGCCACGGCCCTCCTGCCGGCCGCCGTGCTGCTGCTGGGCATGCTTCTGGCCGACCTGGCCGCCCGCCGTACCACGCTGCCGGGCCCGGCGCGGCATGGCGGCCGGGCCGTGCCGGAAACCGCGGGAGGGGGCGGGTGATGGACCGTTCCGTGCGGTCCTTCCAGGCTGCCGCCCGCCGGACGGTGCCTGGGGCCGCGGCCGTTGTCCTGCTGGTGGGCGTGCCGCTGGGCCGGTACGCCGCTCCCCACCCGCCGGAGCGGACGGTGGCCGCGCCCTGGACACCGCCCGGCGGACAACATCCCCTGGGCACCGACGTCCTGGGGCGCGACGTGCTGTCCCGGGTCCTGGCCGGGGGTACCCAGCTCCTGACCGTGTCTCTGCTCGCCGCGACCGCCGCTGTGGTCTGCGGCACGGCTCTCGGCCTCGCCGCGGGCTGGTCGGGCGGCCCTACCGCCCGTGCCGTGCGGGCCCTGTGCGACCTGCTCCTTGCCGTCCCTGCCCTCGTCTTGGCGCTGGTGCTGGCCACCGCCCTGCCGGGGGCCACGGCGGTCGTCGTGGCGGCGGTGCTCGCTGGCGCACCGCTGACCGCACGGGTCGTCGGCACGCAGTGCGCGCACCTGCGCGGCAGCGGCCACGTGCACGCCGCCGTCGAACGAGGCGAGCGCACACCTGCCGTCCTGCTCCACGAGGTGCTGCCCGCCCTGCGCCGCCTGGTCGCCGCCGACGCCGGACTCCGTCTGGTCACGGCACTGCAGATCGCGGCGGCCCTCGCCGTCCTCGGCCTGGGACCCCAGCCCCCGGCTCCCGACTGGGCGCTGATGCTCAGTGAGAACCTTCCCGGCGCCGCGCTCAACCCCCTGGCACTGCTGGCCCCAGCGGTTCCCCTGGCGGGCTGCGCCTGGGTGTTCGCCGCGGCTGCCCGGACAGCCGCCCGGACGCCGGGGGAGGCGCTATGACGGCCCGCGCCCGCACCGAGCCCGAAGAAGCCACCGTGCCGCTGCTGGCGGCCGAGGGACTGACCGTTCGCCGTGTCCACGACGGCGCCACCGTGCTGCCGCCGGTCGACCTGGAGATCGACTCCGGCCAGGTGCTGGCCGTCACGGGCCCGTCCGGTGCCGGAAAGTCCACCCTGCTCCGCGCCCTGCTCGACGTCCTTCCGGACGGCCTGCACCGCGCGGCCGGCACCGTGCGCTGGAGCGGGGCGACGGTACCGCGGGGCCGGGCGGCCAGGCGGTGGCGGCGTGCCCGGTGCGGCGTGCTGGGCCAGGACCCCGGCTTGGCCCTGAACCCGCTGTGGCGGGTCGACCGGCTGATCGTCGAGGAGTTCGCCGGCGACGCCGCCGCCCGCGTACAGCGGGTCGAGGCCTTGATGCACCGGCTGGGCCTTCCGCCCGGGCTCGCCTCCCGGCGCGCGGGGGAACTCTCCGGCGGGCAGGCCCAGCGGGTCGCCCTGGCCCGAGCCCTGTGTGCCGACCCCGAACTGCTGGTACTGGACGAGCCGACCTCGGCGCTGGACCGCGCCACGGCCGATCTGGTCGCCGAAGTGGTGCGCTCCCGGCGAGGTGTTCCCGGCCGGGGCGTCGTCCTGGTCACGCACGAGGCCCGGCTGGCCGCGGAACTGGCCGACCGGACCCTGGTGCTCGACGCCGACCCGCGGCCGGCCCCCGGCCCGGCACCCCAGGCACGTTCGGTACGGAATCCGATCCGGCCAACCACCCAACCCCCGGTGCCGGGGACCGGGCATCCGTCCCCGCCTGCGCGGGCCACCACCGTCCCCTCACCGTCCCTCGTGCTGTCGGCGCACGGCCTGACTCTGCTCACCCCGGACGGCACACCGCTGCTCGACCCCAGTGACCTGGATCTGCCGGCAGGTGGCTGGCTTGCCGTCATGGGAGCGTCGGGAACCGGAAAGACGACCCTGCTGCACGCCCTGGCAGGCCGCCGCCCACCGGCCGGCGGACAGTTGCTGCTGCACGGACGCCCGCTGCCCTGGGCCACCCGCCTGCGTGACCCGCGGATGCTGCGAGCCGTCCAACTGGCCGGACAGGACACGGTGACGGAACTCAACCCGGCGCACACCGCCGGCCGGTCGGTGGCCCGGCCGCTGAAGGTGTTCCACGGCATGACCGGAACCGCCGGGCGGGAACGGGCGAGGGAACTTCTCGAAGCCGTGGGACTCCCCGCCGAACTGTCCGACCGCAGACCGTCGACGCTCTCCGGTGGCCAGCGCCGTCGGGTCGTCCTCGCCCGGGCCCTCGCCGCCGGCCCCGACGTGCTGCTCCTCGACGAGCCCACCGCGGGCCTGGACCCGGCCTCGGCGCGAGTCGTCCTCGACCTGCTGGACCGGCTGCGCAGGAGCGGCCCGGCGGTCCTGACCGTCACCCACGACGCCGACACGGCCGCCCGCGCCGACCGCGTCCTGCACCTGACCGGGCGCCGCCTGACCACGGGGTCGCCCGTGGCCCCCGACCATTCCCACCACGATTGAACGGAGCACCCCGGTGTCCGACAACAGCACGGCTGAACACACCGCACGGATCGCGGACCTGCTGTCCGCACACCCCTGGGTGGCGCGGGCACGCCCCGCACCCGACGGCGGCGTCCTGGTCGTCCCGCACCCGAGCGCGGTGGCCGCCTCACCCGAACCGGGCCCCCTGCTGCGCGAGCACCTCGAACAGTGGGCCGAGGTATACGAATGGGTGTACGAAACAGGGGAGGGCCGGCACGCCGACGACCTGGACCTGTCCGGATGGCGGGCCTCCGACACCGGGGCGCCGCTGCCCGAGGCCCACATGCGCGACTGGGTGGACCGCACCGTGGACCTCGTCCTGGCCCAGAACCCGACCAGACTGCTGGAACTCGGCTGCGGCACTGGCCTGCTCGCCCACCGCCTGCACCCGCGCCTCCACGGGTACGTCGGCACCGACGTCGCCCAGGTCGCGGTGGACCGCCTCACCACCGCCGGCCTGCCCCGCACCGGGTTCGTCCGGGCCGCCGCCCACGAGACGGCCGCCTCCCAGGTGTGGAACGCCATGGACGCCGTCTTCGGCCCCGATGCGCTCCCCGACTGCGTGCTGCTCAACTCAGTCACCCAGTGCTTCCCCGACCTGGCCTATCTGACGGCCGTTCTGCACGGGGCGCTGTCCGCCGTCGAGAACGGCGGCACCGTGATCGTGGGGGACATCCGGCACTCCGGCCTGCTGCTCGACCACTTCAGCCAGCTGGAACGGGCGCGCGACCCCGAGGCGGACAACACAACGATCGCCGCCAGGGCCGCGGCCTCAGCCGAGGCCGACGAGGAACTGTCCTTCACCCCCGCGGCCGTCTCCGCCGCGCTCGCCGCCCAGCCGCGGCCGGTCCGCATGAGCGTCCACGCCCGCACCATGGCCGAGGACACCGAACTCACCCGATACCGCTACGACGTCGTCCTGCACGTCGGCCCGCACACCGGCGGACCAGGCGCTCAACGTGTGCGCCGGACGTCCTGGGACGAACACCGGGGGAGCAGTACCCGGGAAGCACTGCGCACCGCGCTCCGCGGCGGCCCCGTCGTCGTCCACGGCATCCCCAACGCCCTGCTCCGCGACGCGCCGGGAGCGGTGACCCCGTACGCCCTGCGCCAGGCCCTGGACGGAGCGGACGCCGCCGTACTGCTCGACGTCGCCGACCCCCGCACACTGGCCGTGGCGGCACCAGCGCACTGCGCCCCCACCGCGGCCGAAGACGCCCCGAAGCCTTCCGGCCCGGCCGCGCACGAGCCGTTCCCCCTGTTCGCACGGCGCCGCCTGCCCGAAGTGCTGCGTGACCACCTGCGCCAAGCCGAGCCGTACACGACACCGCCGGCGATCACCGTGGTGGACGGCATCGAGGACGGCCACCCGTGAACGAGGAACTCAACGACGCCGCCCTCACCGGGCTGCCCGGCGTGAGGCACTGGCAGCTCCTTGGTGACGACGAGCAGGACACCCTGTTGGTGGCAGGACCGCCTCCGGCCACGGGGGAGACATCCGCTCTGGGCCAGGACGATGCCCGCGCCGCGAGCCGGGCCGCAGACGACGGTGACGCCGCCGTACGCGGTACCGACCTGGCCGCTCTCCCAACACTGATGCGGCAGCTCGACGAGACGGCACTGCTGACGATGGCCCGGGTGCTGGACCGGACCCGCCTGTTCCGCGACGGCGGCCGACACGGCACCGACGAGGTCCTCGCAGCCCTGGCGGTCGCACCCCGGCACGCGTGGATCGTACGGCGCTGGCTGCGCACCCTGACCGCCGAGGGCCGGCTCGGCCTGGACGCGTCGACGGGCCGCCACCACTCCCTGGAGGTGCCCGACCGCCGCGACCACGCCCGGGCGCTGCGCGAGCTGGACGCCGCCTGCCGGGGCCTGGGCTACCCGGCGTCCATGACCCGTTTCTTCCGGGCCGCGGCCGAGCGACTGCCGCTGCTCCTCCAGGACCGCGCAACCCTGCACGAGGTGCTCTTCCCCGACGGGGAGACGAGCACCGCGCAGGGCAACTACCGCGACAGCGTCCCCAGCCGCTGGGCCAATCACGCCGCCGCGTCCCTGATCGCCGAAGAGGCCCATCGAAGGGCGGCGTCGACTCCTCTGCGCGTCCTGGAAGCGGGCGCCGGAGTGGGCGGTACCACCGGCACCGTCCTGGAAGCCCTCGGCGACACTCCCGTCGACTATCTCTTCACGGACGTCTCCCCGTTCTTCCTACGGGTGGCCAAGGACGTCTTCGGCGACCGCCCCGGACTGCGGCACGCCCTGTTCGACATCCAGGCCGACCCGCTCGCGCAGGGCTTCGTGGCAGGCTCCCAGGACGTCGTCCTGGCGGCGAACGTCCTGCACAACGCACGGCACGCCGGCCGGTCCCTAGCGGCCCTGCGGGAGCTGCTGGCGCCCGACGGACTGCTGGTCCTGGTGGAGTCGTGCCAGGAGCACTACCAGGCGCTCACCTCCATGTACCTGCTGATGTCGCCCGCGCCCGACGAGCAGGGCTGGTTCACGGACCTGCGAGCCGGCCAGGACCGGGTCTTCCTCACCGCACAGGAGTGGGCACGGCAACTGGATGCTGCCGGCTTCGACCCGCTGCCCGTCCTCCCACACGGAACACATCCCCTGGCCACGGCGGCGGGCCAGCGTGTCATCGCGGGCCGTGTCAGAACCCACGGCGCCAGGCCGGACCCCGGCCGCGTCCGCGCCGCACTCGCCGACCGGCTGCCTCCTGCCGTCCCCCTCCCACGGATCCACGCTGTGGACGACATCATCCGCACCACCCTCCCGACTGGAGCTTCCCGTTGACCTCCTCCTCCGCCCCCGACCACACCGCCGACGCGTCCACGGCGCCGGCCGACCTCGTGGACGCCGTCCGCGCCGTCTGGGCCGACGCCTTGGAGACCGACCTCGCCTCCGTGCCGGCGCACGCGAGCTTCCTCAACCTGGGAGGTGACTCCGTCCTGGCCGTCCGCATGGCCGCGATGCTCCGCAAACGGCTGAGCACGCCGCTTGCCCTGGCGGATGTGCGCGTCGAGCAGAGTGCCGCGCAACTCGCCGCCCTTGTCCACGAACGAAGCACCGGCACCGGCGCGCTGCGACCGCTGCCCCTGGACCTGCGCCGACGCGAGGACCCGGACGCCCCGTTCCCGCTCCTGCCGCTCCAGCAGGGCTACTTCGTGGGCCAGCAGGACGCCTGGGAGCTGTCCTACCGATCGGCCCATCACTACGTGGACATCGGGCTGGAGGACATCGACGCCGACGAAGCCCCCGAAGCGCTGCAAGACGCCCTGGAGAGACTGGCCGAGCACCAGGCCGTCCTGCGGGCCCGCATCCGGCCCGACGGCCGGCAGCACATCCTGCCCCTCGACGATCCGCAGGCGATACCGCACCTGCGGATCACCGACCTGCGCGACGCCGACGAGGAGACGGCCGCCGCCCGGCTCGCCGAGATCCGGCACGAGATGAGCACCCAGGGCCCCGACCCGTCCCAGGGCTGCGGCCTGGACATGCGCCTGACCCTTATGCCCGGCGACCGCGCGCGGCTGCACTCCTCCACCAGCCTGCTCATCATCGACGGCTGGTCCTCCAGCGTCTTCTACCGCGACCTGTTCGCCCTGGTCTCCGACTACAACGCCGTCCTCGCGCCCCTGGACATCGACTACGGCGACTACGTGACGACCCTGCGGGACCTGCCCGGCACACAGGCGTGGCAGCAGGACCGCGACTGGTGGTGGGACCGGCTCGACGGCTTCCCCCTGCCGCCGGCCCTGCCGCTGGTGGCCGACCCCGGGGAGGTGCGCCCCACCCTGATGGGCACCCGGCAGGCGGTACTGGACCCTCAGCGCTGGTCGACACTGCGCCGTCTGTGCACCGAACACGGCGTGACCCCGTCCGCAGCGATGTTCGCCGCCTTCTCCGCAGCCGTCGCCCGGGCCTGCGGCCACCGTCGCTTCCTGCTCAACACCCTGCAGCTGAACCGGCTCCCGCTCCATCCCGACGTGTCCAGGCTGGTGGGAGCCTTCTCCTCCACCATGCTGCTGCCCGTCGACCTGCCGCTGGCCCCGGTCTTCGCCGACCTCGCCACCCGGGCCCAGCAGGACATCGGCGACGCGCTCGCCCACCACCTGATCACCGGTGTGGAGGTCTCCCGCGAACTCGGCCGCCGGCGAGGCACCCACCGCCCGGTGGCCCCCGTCGTCTTCCAGTCCACCCTGGGTGTGGACGCGGCACTGGGCAGCGAGGTGCCGCAGGAGGCCGGACCGCTCGGAGAGATCGACCTGTCGAGCCACCACCAGCAGCTGCGGACGCCCCAGGTGGCCCTGGAGGCGCGCCTGTTCGAACTGCGTGGAGAACTCGTCGTCGCCTTCTCACTGGTGGAGGAACTGTTCGCGGCCGAGGACGTCGACCGTATGTTCGGCGATCTCATGGCCACCGTGGAGTCGCTGGTCGAACCGGACGGCTGGTCCGCCCTGGTCGAACTGCCCGAGGCGGTCGACGCTGAGCAGGCGGAGACGACTCGGCAGGCACCCGGACGACGCCTGTCCGTACCCGCGACGACGGCCGACGGAGCGGAGCCGGGACCGCCCCGGGACGAGGTGGAACGGGCCGTCGCCGCGCACTGGCAGAAGCTGCTGGACTGTGCGGTGGACGAGCGCACCGCCGACTTCTTCGCGCTCGGCGGCGACTCGCTGCTCGCCGTGCGGATGCTCGCATCACTCGCGCGGGAGGGACTGGGACGGGTGACACCGCGCCGCTTCCTCCGGCAGCCGACGGTGGCGGGACTCGGCGCCGCGTTGCGGGAACCGGACGAACGGTGACTGGAGTGCGGCGGGGGCGGAGGCCGTCCCCGCCGCACACCGACGTCAGCCGCCCAGGCCGGCGTCCTCGCGGAAGAGTTCCTGGTCCAGCCAGACCGCGGCACGGGCGCCGTCGGCGGCCCCCGTGACCACGAAGGTGAGAGCGTCCGGCAATGCCTCCAGACGGGCGGTGTCCCCGGCCGCGTACACACCCGGCACGGAGGTGCGCTGGAACTCGTCCACCCGCACACAGCCGTCCGGCAGGATCCGGCACCCCAACTGCTTGGCCAGCAGGGAGTGCTGGCGGGTGGGCGCCCGATGGTAGACGCCTTGCCGTTCGAGAACCCGGCCGTCGGCGAGGACCATGCGGAGTGCACCTGCCTCGCCCTCGATCCGGGCCACGGCCGTCTCCTCCACGGTGATACCGGCATCGGCGAGCTTGCCCGCGGCCTGTTCGGGCACCGGGTGTCCGTTGGTGCACACGACCACGTCGTCACTGAAGCGGTCGGCCACGTACAGGGCCTGCATGACCTGCGGCAGTTCATGCCCCATGACGGCCAGGCTCATCCCGCTGGTCTCCCAGCCGTGGCAGAACGGGCAGTGGTACACCCCCCGGCCGAACAGCGCGGACAGCCCTTCCACTTGCTCGTCGAGCACGTCGACCTGCCCCGTGGCGAGGACCAGTTTGCGGGTCCGCTCCACCGTCCCGTCCGTCAGCGTCACGGCGAACCCCGGCGGCTCGGACACGGCGGCCGTGACGGTCGCCTCACGTACGGCCACGTTCGGGTAGGCGGTGAGCTGCTCCCGGCCTATGCGGCGCAGTTCCGCGGGCGGGAACCCGTCACGGCTGAGAAGCATGTGCATCTGCGCCGCGGGCGCGTTGCGCGGGCGGCCCGAGTCCAGCAGGAGGACCCGCCTGCGCTGACGCCCTGACACCAGCGCGGTGTTGAGGCCCGCAGGCCCCCCGCCGACCACGATCACGTCGTACATCGTCTGTCACTCTCCTCCGTAGTACGCCACTGTAGCTGTGATAATAATTATCATTTTCAGTTACTGGCTGGCGGCGGGGAAGGCGAGGAACACAGGTGCAGGGGCCCTCATGCCGCTTTTTCGATGTGGTCGCACAGGCCTTGCCGCGGCACGGCGTGGACTACGTGGATGCTGCCGGTGAGGAAAGGGCCGTGGCGTGGGTGCTGGGCGGCGCGGAGACCGCCGGACTGGTGGCGGCGGCCGATGAGGACGTGCGGCGACGCGGGGTCTGGTCCGGGCGGGAGTGCTCTTCCTGCGCTTTGCCGAACGAGCGCTTTTGGCGGGTACCTCGCTGCTCGGGGGTGCACACGGTTCGCCGTCGCTCCGGTGTGGCCGTCCGGGCACGCCAGGCGTGCCCGGACGGCCGCGGAAGCGATGTGGGTCACCAACTGCTCTTGGTCACACCGGGGAGCTCGCCCGCGTGGGCCATCTCGCGTACGCGGATGCGGGACAGGCCGAAGGCGCGCAGGTGGCCGCGGGGGCGCCCGTCCACGCAGTCGCGGTTGCGCAGGCGGGTGGCGCTGGCGTCGCGGGGCTGCCGGCGCAGTTCCCGCTGGGCGGCGGCGCGCTCGTCGTCGGATGTCCGGGGCGAAGAGATGATCGCCTTCAGCGCGGCGCGGCGCGCGGCGTAGCGGGCCACGACGAGGCGTCGTTGCTCGTTCTTCGCGATCTTGCTCTTCTTCGCCATCAGACCTTCCCTCCCCGGGCGCGGATGCGGGCCACCGCGGCCTCGATGCCGATCGTGTCGACCGTCTTGATGCCCTTGGCGGAGAGGGTGAGTCGGACGTGGCGGCCTTCGCTCGGCAGCCAGTAGCGCTTGCGCTGGATGTTGGGGTCGAAACGGCGCTTGCTGCGCCGGTGGGAGTGGGAGATGTGATGGCCGAAGCCGGGCTGTCGATCGGTGAGTTGACAGTGGGCGGACATGTTTCCTCCTCGTGCGTGGATCGTGGTGCCGTGTGCGTTTCTTGCGAGGGCGGGTGATTGCGACCTGGTGCGGGGCAGCACAGTAGCAGCTAGATGAAAATGAAAACCAATCTCTTGTATAGTGCGTGTCCATGTCCAGAAACGAACTGCGTCCGATCATCAAGCTCAGGTCCACCGCCGGCACCGGCTACACCTATGTGACCCGCAAGAACCGCCGTAACGACCCCGACCGCCTGACGCTGCGCAAGTACGACCCGGTCGTCGGTCGCCACGTCGACTTTCGTGAGGAGCGCTGAGTACCGTGAAGCCCGGAATCCACCCCGAGTACCGCCCGGTCGTCTTCCGTGACCGGGTCGCCGACTTCGCCTTCCTCACTCGGTCGACGGCCACCAGTGACAAGACCGTCGAGTGGGAGGACGGCAACACCTACCCGGTCATCGACGTCGAGATCTCCTCGGCGAGCCATCCCTTCTACACCGGCACCCAGCGGGTCCTGGACACCGCGGGGCGCGTCGAGCGCTTCGAGCGGCGCTACGGACGCGGACAGGGCCGGCAGTGAGCAGGGACCAGGCGCGGCTGCCGGTCGCGATCGTCGCCGGGCTGCACGCCGACGCCCGCCGGGCCGCCGTCGAGGAAATCCTGCGCACGGTGCCCCGCTCGGTCGCGCTGCACCACGACCTGACGTCCGCCGCCGACAGTACGGTGCACCGCACCGTACGCGATGCCGGCGGCCTGCTGGGCAGCGGTGACGCACCCCTGGTGAACGACTGCGCGTGCTGCGCGCTGCGCGAGGACCTCGTCCCCGAACTGCTGCGGCTGGCCGAGGAGGGAACGCACCGGCTGGCCGTCGTGGAACTGTGGGACTCCGTCGAACCCCAGGGCATGGCCGCGGTCATCGCCGCCGCGGGCGTACCGCTGGCGCTGACCGGGGTCGCCACCGCGATCGACCCGGCACTCGTCCTGCCCTACCTGTCCAACGGCGACGACCTGGCCGACGTCGGCCTCGCCGCCGCCCCGACCGACCAGCGCACCATCGCCGACACCTTCGCCCGGCAACTGGAATACCCCACGGTGATCGCCCTCGCCGAGGACGGCTCGGGCGCAGCGGGCGGCGAGCCCGCCGACGACACCGACCACGCGCTGCTCGCCCAGCTCACGCCGGGCGCACGAAAGGTACGCGTGGGAAGCGCTGCCCTGCAGACCGCTCTGCTGGCGGGCTTCGACGTCGACGCGGCCGCCGCTCGCCTGCATCCCGCGTGCGCGCTGTTGCCGCAGGAGTGCGACGAGCACGGCGTGAGCACCTTCGTCTGGCGGCGGACACGCCCCTTCCACCCGCAGCGCCTCTACGCGGCACTGGAGGACCTGACCTGCGCCGCCGCCCGCAGCCGTGGGCGGTTCTGGCTGGCAGACCGCCCCGACACCCTGCTGTCGTGGGACGCCGCCGGCGGCGCGCTGTGCGTGGAGTCGGCCGGACCCTGGCTGGCGGCCCTGCCCGATGCCGCCTGGGAGGTGATGCCCGCGGAACGCCGCCTGGCCGCCTCCGTGGACTGGCACCCCGAACACGGCGACCGCTGCCAGTACTTCACCTTCACCTCGCCCGGTCTGGACAGCGACGGTCTGCAGGTGCTGCTCGACTCGTGCCTGCTCACCGACAACGAGTACGCGGCCGGCAGCGATCGTTGGAAGCAACTTCCGCACGCCTTCGACGACTTGCTCGACCCAGTGACCTGAACCGCGACCGTCCGCGCATTCCACCGCACCCCCTTGAGGGAGGATCCGACCATGCCCCGACGCCCAAGCACCCGGCGGCAGACCGCCAAGCCGCAGCGAGCCAACTCGCTGGACGCCGCCGGCATCACATACGTCGACTATAAGGACACTGACCTGCTGCGGAAGTTCATCTCCGACCGCGGAAAGATCCGCAGCCGTCGGGTGACCCGCGTGACGCGTCAGCAGCAGCGGCAGGTGGCGCAGGCCATCAAGAACGCACGAGAGATGGCACTCCTTCCCTACAGTTCCCGATAGCCGGGAACGCGTTGAGTCAACGCTGCTCGTACGGGGCCGACGGCTCCTCGACCCGTCTGACCGCGTTCGCGTCCAGCAGCGGGGGCCAGGCCGCCGAGGAGCCCAGCCTGCCCTTGGGTTCCAGATGCCCGTGACCTTCACCCACGTGTCCGTCGCCGGGGCGTCCGCGCCGCGGACCTCCACATGCGTCGGCTGTTGAGCACACTCTCCGAGCGCTGGTGAAACGCAAGTTGCTCCCTCTAGCCGGTTGTCGATCTGAGTACGTGCGCCCCTGCGGTCACTCTCTCGCTTGTCGTCGGGCTATGGGTAGCTGCGTTCGTTCGGTCACGCTGGGGGCGAGGGCGGCCAGGAGTTGGACAGCCTTGGTGACATAGCGGTAGGCCGTGGTGGTTGCGACGCCGAAACCCGGCTGCGAGCTGGGCATATGTGTGGGCCACCCGCAGATGGGCGAGTGTCAGCAGGGCCTGGCGGCCGGCGCTCAGGCGCCGCTAACGGGGGCGGATCGCATGGCGGTGCCGCCGTAACTGCTGCGTGAGGAGACGGAGGTCAGAGCTGGACACGTCGACGCCCGACGGGTGGACAAGCACGTGAAGCCTTTGGCGGAAACGGTTCTCTTGGTCGGAAACCCATCTACCAGGGCCACGTTGTCAGCCCAACTGCAGTACTCCAGAGGCAGGTCGGAAAGGGCTCAGTGAGTCGTTCGATCACCATCGTGGCTGCGCACTTGATCGAGGTCTGGCTCATCGTAGGTCCAGCCCAGGTCTGGGAAGGGAACAGGGGCGTGGCCGGGTCGGTCGAGTTCGGCGGTGGAGTCGGCGACATCGGGACACTCCCGGGTCAGGTACGGATGAACGTGCAGAGCTCGGCATCCAGCAACGCGGGACTGGGAGGGTCTCGGGATACTGCAGGGTGCGACAATCTGGCCGTGTCTGAGGAGTTGTCGCGCTGGTATCGGGGCCGCCTGGTCGTGGGTCCGTTCAGGCCGTTCGACGTCTGTGAGCTTGAAGAGCTCGAACGGGAGATCGGGCTGCCTCTGCCGTCTTCGTACCGTTCGTTCCTAGAAGCTGGGGGTGGGGAGGGCCTCACCTACTCGGTTTGCTTGCCGGCCTGTGAACCGGAGCGGGTTCAGAGCTTCGACGACCTCTACCAACTCGGCCGTGACGGCGACGGCGAATACGGCTGGGGTACTTTGCTGGGCGAGTATCGCCGTAGCCGTGACGGGTGGCTTGCCGATGAGGTCTCGCTGGCCGGTCTTCTCCCGATCGCTCGCAACGGCGGCAGTGACACCCTGTTCCTGGACTTGAACCCGGGCACCCACGGTCAGCTTCATGCCTTCGTGCATGGCATCCCTCACCCTGGATACCTGTCGAAGGGGGTCTTCAC
>NZ_JBSGBZ010000052.1:0-55659 GCF_053601495.1 Streptomyces sp. NPDC004721 | reverse complement strand
CTCACCTACACCGTCGACTTCGCGTGGCCCGCCCGCTGGTGGATCGCCAGCACCGACGGCAAACCGCCCCGCGCATCGACTCGGTACGAGCGCGGGCCCCCACCGGGATCCTGAGGGCGGTATCCCGCCCGTCGTCATACCGTCACGGGGCCGGTGCCGCCGAGCAGTGCCGACGCGGTGCGGGGCGGAGCGGGAGCGCCCACGCCCACAGGCGCGGCCTCGGCACGGTCGTGGCAGGTGAAGCCGAGGCGTGTCATGGCCGGCGTGACTTCGCCGACGGTGAAGTCACGCGGGTCCTGTGGCGTGATGATCTGGCCCACCTGCTTGACGGGGTAGTGGCGGCGGCCGATGGCCACGGACTCACCCGTGACGAGCTCGGGCCTGACGCCCTTCATCGAGGCCAGTGCCCCGGTCTTGGTCAGGTCGAACGGGTACCGGGCCATGACGCAGCGCATGATGCCTCGCAGGTGAGAAGTCGCGGGGAGAAGGAGAACGGGCTGCCCGGAGCGAGGCGGATCAGCGCGAGAGGGTGAGCGCGCCCGGAATCCGGCCGTACTCACCGACGCCGCCGGGGCGGGCGCCGGGCGAGGACAACGATCCGTCGAGGACGTCCCGCAGACGGATCCGGTCCGTGTACGCGGAACTGTCGCGGAGAACGGCGAGCCGGACCAGGGTGATCACACCCGTGCTCTGGTCGTCCCCGTCGCACATAGTCAGGTACTCGACCCGGGCACCCGCCATGACGGCCAGAGCCACCTCGACGGTCATGTCGTCACATACTCGCAGCGCGGGCCCTTCGATGTCGTCGACCACGGTCACGGGGGCGGGGTCCGGCATGCGGTACTGCGTCCGCGCTGGCGTCAAGGGTGTCTCCTTCGGTAAGGGATGGTCGGCTTGGGGCCCCGAGCACTGCGCCGGCCTAAGCAGCCGAGTTGCTCCCGGGCCGCCGCTGTGTCCTGCGGCGCGCCCCCGCGCCGACGGGTCGGCCCTGGCCGGTGCGGCCCCGGCGGTCCCGGGACGGCGAAGACGCGCGGCGGGGGCGTTCCAGGACAGGCGCGGTGATGACCATCGGGACACCGGAGGGCGCCTGGGCACCTGTGATGCGGCTCAGCTCCGCCTCACCCGAGCGGACCGGGGTGACGTGCGGGGTGATGCCGGCCGAAGCCATCAGCCGGGTCATACCGCGGCGCTGATCGGGGGTCACCAGGGTGACGACGCGGCCGGACTGCCCGGCGCGGGCAGTCCGGCCGCCACGGTGCAGGTAGTCCTTGTGGTCGCTGGGCGGATCCACGTTGACGACCAGGTCAAGGCTGTCGATGTGGATGCCGCGGGCCGCGACGTTGGTGGCCACCAGGACGGTGACGTGACCGTCCTTGAACTGCGCGAGAGTCCGGGTGCGCTGCGGCTGGGATCGGCCACCGTGCAGGGCCGCGGCGCGGACACCGCTGTTCAGCAGGTGCTTGGTCAACCGGTCCACGGCGTGCTTGGTGTCCAGGAACATGATGACCCGGCCGTCCCGAGCCGCGATCTCGGTGATCGTGCGGTGCTTATCCGCTTCGTGCACGTGGAGTACGTGGTGCTCCATCGTGGTGACGGCACCGGCCGACGGGTCGACGGAGTGAACGACCGGGTCGGTCAGGTAGCGGCGGACCAGCAGGTCGACGTTGCGGTCCAGGGTGGCCGAGAACAACATCCGCTGGCCCTCGGGGCGCACCTGGTCGAGCAGGGCGGTGACCTGAGGCATGAAACCCATGTCGGCCATCTGGTCGGCCTCGTCGAGAACCGTGATGCCGACGTCGGCGAGCCGGCAGTCGCCCCGGTCAATGAGGTCCTTGAGCCGACCCGGCGTCGCTACGACCACCTCTGCACCGGCGCGCAGCACACCGGCCTGCCTGCCGATGGACATTCCTCCGACGACGGTGGCGAGCCCCAGGCGCACGGAGCGGGCGTAGGGAGCAAGCGCGTCGGTGACCTGCTGGGCCAGCTCACGGGTGGGGACGAGGATCAGTGCCAGTGGCCGACGCGGTTCGGCGCGCCGGCCCGCCGTACGGGCCAGTACCGCGAGACCGAAGGCGAGGGTTTTGCCCGACCCGGTGCGGCCGCGACCGAGCACGTCACGGCCGGCCAAGGAGTTCGGCAGGGTCGCCGCCTGAATAGGGAACGGTACGGTCACGTCCTCCTGGCCGAGCGCGGCCAGCAACGGAGCCGGCATGGCGAGATCGGCGAACGCCTCGACAGCGGGCAACGCGGGCGTGACCGTCTTGGGCAGGGCGAACTCGCCCCCCGCGGACTGCCGGTTTCCGAAACCGTTGGAGCGGCGCGGAACGCCGGAGCGGCCTGTAGCGGCACTTTCCCCGAAGCGGCCGTATGTGCGATTGGTGCGTGCGCGAGTGGTACGTGTGCGGTACATGTGGAACTTTCCTTGATGCGGGCACGTATCAAGGAATTTCCGCAGCAGGATGAGCGGCGCAGAGAATCGCGAGAACGGGCCGAACATGCCAGGGTCGAATCACCCTGGGAATAAAGCGAGCCGGGAACGCACCCCAAGGTGCGGGTCCCGGCTGCGAAGTATGCGGCAGCGCCGGTGCGTCAGGCGGGAACGATGTTCTCGGCCGTCGGACCCTTCTGGCCCTGCGCGATGTCGAACGACACCTTCTGGCCTTCCAGCAGCTCGCGGAAGCCCTGGGTGGCGATGTTGGAGTAGTGAGCGAAGACGTCGGCGCCGCCGCCGTCCTGCTCGATGAAGCCGAAGCCCTTTTCCGCGTTGAACCACTTCACAGTGCCAGTAGCCATTTGTTTCTCCTTCGGAGACGGTGTCAGGAATGAACCTTGTGCACATTCCGTGTCGCCGTAATGATCAGCCGTCGGAAAAACCTTCTGGCAACCACACCCGCAACAGATGACGACAGTAGCACGTCGGCGTCGACCTCGCCTGGTAAATAATTCTGCGCCGCCTGCGGTCGCGGGAATATTTATCGTGTGCCGCGTCGATTTCTTACGTAGCGACCACAGATATTCGTTCCCGGCGGTGCAGTATTGCCGTCGAGCGTTTCTGCTCACAACGCTGTGACCTACTGTGAAGGTCTGTGCGCGGCCACTGTCATCATCGGCGGACGAGACACCGACGAGCGCGCCGGGACCCCGGGACGGAGACAAAGGCCACATGGCGGGCGGGGCGCGGCATTTCTGCCCTCAGCTCCTGCAGTCGCGCAGTCGCGCAGTCGCGCAGTCGCGCAGTCGCCGCATCGCGCTCCGCCTCCAGCCGAGTCCGCTCTCTACTGAGTGGGGGCGTCGGCACAGGCGTGCATCCACGTCCCGCAGAGCAGGCCCTTCCGGCTCCGAGTCGAGCAGGTTGCCCCCCGCGGCCTTGCACGACTCGTCATCAGGGGACTTGGCGGTGGCCCGCAGGTTCTCCCGGGTGCAGCGCCCCGCCTCCACCGAGGCCGCCTCGCGGGCCTGCGCGGAGGCTGCGATCTAGCTGAAGAGCAAGCGGCGACGGTTGCCGTTCAGCAGCGCAGCACAGCAACCACCGCAACCGCAGCCGGTCGTCGCGAACCGCCCCCTGCACCCCTGGCTCAACTCCGGCATGTGACGCGCTGGACGCTGGCGCAGCTGTCCGGCAACTTTATGGGCGAGGAAGGTGTCTGTGACAGGTTGCAGTGGGGTCTGCTGCCGGCTTCAGGTCAGTGAGCCGATGGCAGTGATGGCCGGCTAGAGGATGCGCGTTCCTGCTGGTGTCTCGCAGCCCAGGGATGGTCAGCCACTGACATGAGGTGTGCTTTGCGGCTCAGAGAACTGCCATGCGGCGGCACATCCCCAGGTGGTTGACTGCCATGAGGGCGGCAGATCGCAGCAGGCCGGTACGGAACTTGAACATGATGCCCTCAAGGACGTGGCGGTGATCCCGCCACCGGCCGCGAGCCTGGCCCGGAGGCGGCAGCAGCGGCGTGATCACTGCCCACGAGGCGTCAGAAATCTCCTTCGTTCAGTACTGCTCGTTCTCCATGAAACCTGTGCTCGCGTTATCGTCCGCGTCGAGGGCAGCGGCGGTCGGGTCGAATCCGGGCGGGCTGTCCTTGAGGGCCAGGCCCAGGCCGGCCAGCTTCGCCTTGACCTCGTCGATCGACTTCGCACCGAAGTTGCGGATGTCCAGCAGGTCGGCCTCGGAGCGCGCCAGGAGCTCACCCACCGAGTGGACGCCCTCGCGCTTGAGGCAGTTGTAGGAGCGGACGGTGAGCTCCAGCTCCTCGATCGGCAGCGCCATGTCGGCGGCGAGGGTGGCGTCCGTCGGGGACGGGCCCATGTCGATGCCCTCGGCGTCGATGTTCAGCTCGCGGGCGAGACCGAACAGCTCGACCAGGGTCTTGCCGGCCGAGGCAATGGTGTCACGGGGACGCATGGCCTGCTTGGTCTCGATGTCGACGATCAGCTTGTCGAAGTCGGTGCGCTGCTCGACACGCGTGGCCTCGACCTTGTACGTGACCTTGAGCACCGGCGAGTAGATCGAGTCGACCGGGATACGGCCGATCTCCTGACCCACCTGCTTGTTCTGCACGGCGGAGACGTAGCCGCGACCGCGCTCGACGGTCAGCTCCATCTCCAGCTTGCCCTTGCCGTTGAGCGTGGCGAGGACGAGGTCGGGGTTGTGTACCTCGACACCGGCCGGGGGCGCGATGTCGGCGGCGGTGACCAGACCCGGGCCCTGCTTGCGCAGGTACATCACGACCGGCTCGTCGTGCTCCGAGGAGACGACCAGCTGCTTGATGTTGAGGATCAGGTCGGTGACGTCCTCCTTGACGCCCGGCACGGTGGTGAACTCGTGCAGGACACCGTCGATGCGGATGGACGTGACGGCCGCACCTGGGATCGAGGACAGGAGGGTGCGGCGAAGGGAGTTGCCGAGGGTGTAGCCGAAGCCCGGCTCCAGCGGTTCGATCACGAACCGGGAGCGGAACTCGTCGACGACCTCTTCGGTCAGTGAGGGACGCTGAGCGATCAGCACGGGGTATTGCCTCCAGTGTTTGGCGCCCGCTATGTGACGCCGTAGAGACCACGAAGGGTACGGGCGGTTCAGCCTCCTATGAGACCGAACCGCCGGACCCCGCCCGTCCGCTGGCCGGTATGCCCTTGATCGTCATGGGCGGTGACGCTAGCAGCCGTGGCGGACAGGGGGTATTGGCGTAGCGTGCGGGACCGTTTGCCTTTATGGGGCCGTTTCCGGGGAGGGCTATCGGCGTCCGCCGAGGCGGTCGTCGTGAATGTGTCCGGCCACGGCGGCGAGCTGGTCGGGGTCGGCGAGTTCGGTCAAGCCATGGACGGCGGCGTCCATGCGGTCGGGGCTGTCCATGCCGACGACCCAGGTGACCATCTGGTCTTCCAAGGCTACGTGCGTGCCGACGTGGTGGACGAGGCCCTGGTCGTAGAGCTGGGCGATGGGTTCGGCGCGCAGGCGTTTGCCGATCTTGGCGGTGACTTCGAGGACGCGGGGCATGAGCTGGCCTTGGATGGTGCCTTCGCGGCGCAGCTGCTCCCACGCCTGGGAGAGGACCTGCCGGGCCATGTCGCCGCCGTAGTTCGACTCGACCACGATCGCGTCGGCCTTGAGGGCGAGGGCGAGATGGCAGGCGGTGCGGCCCCAGTCGTTGGCGCCCATGCTCCCGGAGTGGTCTTCGAGGACGTACAGGTGGCCGTCGTAGCCACGAGCGAGGCCGATGATGCCGGTTTCGTCACCGATGGCGGACTCTCCGCCGGCGGGGTCGACGGCGACGATGACGCGGGCGAGGTCGAGGCCGCCGAACTCGACGGTGGTGATGCGGTGCTCGGTGATCCAGGCGCGCTGCCAGACGCCGCCCTCGGGCGGGCGTGGCTTCTGCTGGTAGAGCGCGGCCCACACGCGTTCGCCGACGCGGCGGCGGGTGGTGGCGTGGTGCTCGGCGTCGAAGCGTTCGGGCCACAGCGGCGCGCCGACCTTCCGGCCGAGCGGGTCATCGTCGCTGTCGGCGAGGGCGGGCAGGTCGATGATCTTCCACTCGTTGGCCTGCGCGTCGGCGAGGATGCGCCCGGCGAGGTCGTCCTCGTTCCAGCGGGTCTGGATGACGCAGATCGCGCCGTCCGGCTCCAGTCGGGTCTGCAGGACGGACTGCCACCACTCCCACGTCTTGCGGCGGATGTTGGGCGAGTCGGCGGAGGCCATGTCCTGCACGGGGTCATCGACCAGGGCGATGGTCGCGCCCTTGCCGGTGAGGGTGCCACCGATGCCGGCTGCGACGAGGCCGCCCTGATGGCCTGCGATGTCGAAGCGCATCGCCGCCCGCGAGGACGGGTTGAGGTGGATGCCGAGCTCGTCGCCCCACGTCTCGATGGCGTCGCGGATCCACCGCGAGTGCTCCTCGGCGAGGTCTCCGGAGTAGGAGGTGATCGCCACGCGGCGGTCGGGGTGCTGGCGCAGGTACCACAGGGGCGCCCAGCGGGAGGCCCGGCGCGACTTGCCGTGACGCGGAGGCATGGTGATCATCACGCGGTCGGCGCGGCCCTCGGCCATGTCGATCCACGCCTGGTCGATGAGGTGGAGGTGCCGGGCCTGCATCTCGCGGCGCTCGGTGAGGACGGCGGCCATCGCACCCGGTGAGGCGTCCATGGCGATGCTGCGCTCGACGCGGGCGAGCTGGACCCGCAGCTCGGGGGACGCTTTCGCGGCCATGGCGCGGCGCAGTGCCGACGGCTGGGCCCGGTAGGCGGCCAGCAGCTTCGCTTCGCGTTCGGGGCTACTCGTCCGAGCCATGCGCGGCCTCCTCCGATATGCCGATCAGCGCCTCCAGCTCATCGAGGGCGACCGCGGTCAGCTCGCCGCCTGCCGTCTCCGGGGTGACGACCTTGGAGGGGGCTTCCTTGTCGAGGCGGTTGAGACGGGAGCGGCGTTCGAGGATGCGCAGCGCGCGGTCGATGGCCTGGAGGTTGCCGTCCTTGACGGCTTGGCGGTAGGCGACGAAGAACAGGCGGTCCAAGCGCAGGTTGTCGACCGCCCGCATCTCCTCGACCTTCTCCTCCAGGTCGGTGGTGCGTTCCTTCAGGGCCAGGCGCACGTCCTTGCACGCGGCGTGGATGAGCTGCTTGTCGTCTGGGGGTTCCAGGCCCTTGGCGTACCGCTCGATGCCGTAGCCCTGCGGGTAGGCGATGCGGTCGGAGTTGACGGCCGGGTCGGCGGCGAGCTTGCGGCCTACGGTGAGCCAGTCCACGCCGGCGAGATGTAGGTCGATGGCGTCCGCTCGCCGCCGTGCGATGGCGGCGCGCGCGGCCTTGTCGGGGCGTCCCACCGGCAGGGTCCTCTCGCTGATGCGCGCCCCCACGCCGAGATTCATGATGGCACTGCAAGATCCGGGAGGGTGTAGCGAGCAAGCGCTACCGGAATCGCGGGCGGTGCCGGGGAGGGGTGGGCATGGCGCCCTGGTTGGTGCGGGCTGTGGGCCCGGCCGCGATGCGTAGGCCGTCGTGCGGCCACTGGAACAGGCAGCGGATCTCTACGGCGGTGTCGCTCAGTTGCACGTCGACCTGGTAGAACTCGCGGCCGTCTGCCACTCCTGCCGGGCTGCTACGGGCGCCCGCCGCCATGCGCCCTGTGACCACACCTCGAGCACCGGTCGGCCGGACCGCGGGTACGTGGTGGCCTCCGGCTCGGGCCCGTCCTCGTCGCGGGGCCACGGGCGGGCCGGTACGGGCTCGGCCCGGCGCCGTGGGTTGGTCGCCGGGCCGCCTGGCCTATGGGAAGGTCAGCTGCTGTGGTGCGTTGGGATCTTCCGGCGGCTGCCAGGTGGAGGGCGGTGCGTCGGGTGCCTCCCGGTTGGTTCGCAGCCACCACGCGAACTGCCAGTTGCGGCAGGTCCGGTACCTCCACGAGTCCCGTTTGCGGGCCCAGGCGGGTATCGACTGCTCTCCCCATCCGGTGACGGGGCGAGCGTTCTCGAGGGTGACCTGCAGGCCACGCACCATGGCGGGGCCTTCCCACTGGTGGCCTTCGGCGTACTCGAAGCCCAGGTGCGCGTTCTTCGACCAGTCCCACGGGTGGGGCAGGGCGCACAGGTACCAGGCCAACGGCGGGTCCTCCGCCGGCAGGGTGACGCTCTGGCGGGGGGCCCGCGGGTTGACTTGGTGGCGGTCGGAGACGCCGAACGATTCCAGGCAGTGGCGGTCGAGGTTGATGTTACGGACCCCGGCGAGCCACATGATTAGGTACGGTGCGGCGCTGTTGATACCGACCCTTACGGGCGGCTGCGGCATTCGATATTTCCCATCTTGGTATTAGGCGGAGGGGCTTTCCCTTTCTTTAACCAATTTTATCAAAATTTCCACGAGTTGCTTATGGCGCCCATGCCGGAATTCGTTGGGGTAAGGCATATTGAATTCCTCATCGAGGGCTTTCTCGTAATCGTGGTCCGAGAGCCTGAGGGGGTTCTTGCAGACGGCGCGCAGCGTGGCGTTGGAGCGGCCGGCGACCTTCACCTCCCCGAAGTACGCCTCCAGCAGCTCCTGCAGCGACTCGGGGGTGTGGTACCTGATCCGCATCCACTTGCCCTGCATGAACCGCATGTCGACGTTCTCGGCGTCGAGGAAGCTCAGCCGGGTGGACTCGCGGCTGGTGGAATGCTGCGAGTTCTCGAACGCCTGCTCGGCCAGCAGGTTGCGGGTGCCGATGCACACCGTGCCGTCGGCGGCGCACAGCGCATTCACCGTGGTGAGCACCCAGTGCTGGTAATCCAGCGAGGTGGTCGCGTTGATGACGGAGTCGAGGACCACCATGTTGTACAGGCCGTGCGCTTCGAGCCGCTTCTCGACGGTGCGGACCATGCCGACGACGCCCTTGATGTCGACGGCGTACTTCCCCGGCGTGGTGCGGTACGGCTCGTAGTCGTCGATGCTGTAGCCCTCGGGCCGCAGCTTCTTGGCGTAGTCGCCGTGCCCGGCGCCGAAGTCGACCACCCGCAGGTCGGGCTGCTCACGCAGCCGGGGCAGCGCCAGCTTCTCCCACACCTCCGACTTGTAGGCCAGCTTGCCCTGCTTGCGCAGCGAGGTGTACTTGCGCAGCCGCTTGGGCTGCACGATGTGCTGGTTGTAGACGGGCGCCTGCTCCTCCAGGCCGGACCAGTCGTACACGCCGTACTCGCCGGTGAGGTCCGCAACCAGCATGGCCGCCTCCGAGGAGGGGCAGGTCCAGGCGAGGACGTCGAAGTGGTTCTTCGCGGCGACGACCGCGTACTCGGCGTTCAGCGCGATCTGGCCCTGGTCGTCGACGACGACGCTGCCCCACGCGCCGTGCCCGCCGGTCATGTACGAGATGGCCTGCTGGAACGGCTTGTTGCGGGAGTTGACGACGTCGATGCTCTGCCACGGGATCCACGACCACTCGCCGATGGGGCCGGGCTCGGCGTAGACGATGCTCGCCTCGGTCTCGACCCTGTTGTGGAGGAGGTTGAACTGGATCTCGTCCGTCAGGCGCACCTTCGTGCCGAGCATGACGGCCGGCGTGTGGCTGATGCCCAGCGCCTTCATGGCCTTGGTTCTCTGGTGACCCGCGACCAGAGTGCCGTCAGCATTGAGGATGACCGGCTTGACGATGCCGTGCTTGCCGATGGACTCCTTCAGCCGTGCGAAGGCCTCCTCGGACAGGTGGCGCGGGTTGTAGTCGGCGGGCCGCAGGTCCTTGAGCGGGTACGCCTCGTAGAACGTGGTGGTGGGGGCGCTGCTGCCGCTCATGCGTCCTCGTCCTCCCCGTCCTCGTCCTCGTCGTCCAGGTCCTCGCCGTCCTCGCCGGCCGCGTCGGCGGGCGCGGGCTCGACGGCGACGGCCGGGGCCTCGACGACATCGGAGTGGGCCTCCTGCAGCAGGTGCCAGCCGAAGCCGAGGTCGGAGCGGGACTCGGCCACGAACCGCTCGTAGATCGCGTTGAGGGTTTCCACCTCGGCCGCCGTGATCTGCACGCGGATGGTGGACCACTGCAGGTAGCCCCACTGCAGGTACTCCAGCTTGGCCATGGACCCGGTGCCCGCACCATCCGAGGGCAGGTCGATCGTCTCGGGCAGGGCCCGGGAGTCCAGGAGCTTGTCCAGCGCGTCCTGGTCGTAGCCGGTGCCGTCGAGGTCGGGCAGTTCCTCGAGGAGGTCGGCCAGCAGCTCGCTGTCGTAGCCGGCGAGGTCGGAGGTGCGGTTGTCGACGACGACGATGCGGGCCGCGTCCTCGTCGGCGACGTCGATGAAGGTGGCGGCGATCCGCTCCCAGCCGAGCTGCTTGGCAGCAGTCCAGGTGTGGTTACCGGCCAGGATCTCGTTGGGGCGGCCGGTGTGGGTGCCGCGGTTGACGACGATGGCCTTGTACTGGCCGTTGACGCGCAGCGATTCGGCGATGGCGTCGACGTCGCCGGTCCGCGGGTTGCGGTGGTAGGCGACCAGGTCGTCGATCGGCACCGCCAGCGGCAGCAGCGACTCAGGGATGCGGGCGGGCGCAGCACTCACAGCAAGGTGCCCTTCGTGTAGGAGCGTGCCCCCGCGCCCTACGCCCGCCAGATTAG
Organism: Streptomyces sp. NPDC004721; assembly: GCF_053601495.1. Taxonomy (NCBI): domain Bacteria; kingdom Bacillati; phylum Actinomycetota; class Actinomycetes; order Kitasatosporales; family Streptomycetaceae; genus Streptomyces; species Streptomyces sp. NPDC004721. The sequence goes on along the minus strand of NZ_JBSGBZ010000052.1, from coordinate 45,101 downwards.
AGGATCACGCGCTCAGCAGCTCCAGCTGAGCCTGCGGTTCGTCGTCGGCGGGCGGCTTGCGGGCCGCGCGCAGCAGATCCCGCGCCCGCGTCTCGCCCTTGCTGATGTCCACCGACCACTGCGGTGCTGCCAGCTTGGGTCGGCCGGTCAGCGCCTCGCGGGTCAGGGCGACGCGCTCCTCCTCGGTGCTGCACTCCTCGTACAGCACCGCCCAGGGCCTGCTGGTGTCCGGCTGCAGCGGGGGCCGCTGCCGCTGCGGGCGCTGCTGGGCGCTGTCGTCGGCGACCGTCTGGTGCTGCTGCTCCTGCTGTTCGGGCTCGGTGTGCTGCCGCTCGGCGTCGTCGGCGTGCTGCGTGGTGCTGTCGTCTGCTGCCGCTGCTGCCTCGTCCGGCGCTGCCTCCGGTGCTGGCGCTGTCTCGGGTGCTGCCGCCGCTGCTTGTGCTGCCGCTGCGGGCGCTGCTGGCGCTGCCTCGGGCGCTGGGGCAGCTGCTGGCGCTGGTGCTGCCACGGGTGCTGGCGCTGCCTCAGGTGCCGCTGCTGGTGCGGGCGCTGCCTCGGGCGCTGCCGCTGCTGCTGCCGTGCCGGGCTGCTGCAGCAGCAGGGCGCGCAGCTCCTGCATGCCCATCTCCAGGGCGACCATCTGCGCGAGCGGTGCGACGGTGGCGACCGCCCACCCTCCGGCCGTACGGGGCGCGTTGGAGACGTTGAAGCCCCAGCTGACGAGGGTGAAGCCGATCGTGACGATCCAGTACGGCCTGGTGGAGCGGCGGCCTGCCAGGGCGCGGACGACGCCGATGGAGCCGAGGACGATACCGCCGTCGACGAGGACGGGGAACATCCACGCGGAGTGCTCGGGGACGGCGTTGTCGACGGCGACGGTGTGCAGGGCCTCGTAGGAGAGGCGGAAGCCGACAGACTCGAACGCGGCGACCGCGACGAGGAAGACGCCGGTGACCAGCACTCTGGTCGTCCTGGTGCGGCCGGTGGCTGCGGGCGCGGTACGGTACGGATCAGGCACGGGAGGCTCGCTCTCCTGCTGCTCAGGCCCTCGGCTGGTGTGACCGCACCGCCGGGGGCCGTTTCGTTGTTGGGTTGTGCTGCCTACCGTAGCGGTGCTGCCGAAGGCCTGCAGCAGCAACAGCAGTGCCACCAGCAGCGGTTGGCGGCGGTGCTGGTGGCAGGTGCTGGCGCTGCGGTGCTGGCGGCGGGGCGGCGGTCAGGTGCTGGTGTCGTGACCGGGCAGGCACAGCACTGCTGTGTGGGTGCGGATGCGCAGGTACTGCTGCTGCCTGGTGTGCCCGTCATGGCGGGCGCGGACGTCGCCGGCGGGGACCCGCTTGACGTGGTCGAACAGCAGCAGGTCGGCGGGCGGGATCGGCCAGGTGAACTGCCAGCCCCCGGCGCGCAGGAACAGCATGTGCCAGCCGTCGCCGGCGTCGGGTGCGGGCGCCAGCACGCTGGTGTGGAAGGCGGCGAGCCACGCGGCGAGGTGGTTGCGCTCGCGCAGCGCGGCGGTCACGGCCTTATCGACGACTTGGGGGGATGTGCTCATGTGCTGTTCCTGTGGGCAGTGCGGCGGCGGCAAGGCGCCGGGCGTGCGGGGCCGGGATGGGATGGCCGAAGCGGTTGACGCACGGGCAGCTGGTGGCGGCCTGGCAGGTCGGGCATTCGACGTCGAGGGCGGGGCGGGCACCGTTGGCGAGCTGGCGTGTGAGGCGTGCCGTATGGGCCGCAAGGCCCGTCTGGCTGGCGATCAGGTGCTCTACGCCGGCGCGGAGCCGTTCGGCCTCCGCGGTGGTGAGGGCGCGGGATTCGGTGTGGCCGAGCAGGCTCCGCATCTGCTCTACGGTCGGCTGTTCCCGGCCGCGGCGGGCCCGGCTCACCGGCTGTGCGCCCTGTCGGCTTTGCCCCAGCGTCGCAGCAGGGTGCGGCGCTGGTGGGGGTTGAGCCGTACGGCGCGGGTGTAGACGGACAGGATGCGGGCGGTGGGTGCGCACCAGGTGGGGAAGGGGTCCTCGGTGGAGGGCTCCAGCTCGCCGACCGGCTCGACGGTGTAGAGGTCGCCCAGCCAGTAACGCGAGGCGTAGAAGCGGGCGTAGTCGCGGTCGGTGGTGATGTAGACGCGGTCGGGGCGGCCGGTGGGCGGGTCGATGGGTCGGCCGCCGGCGGTGGTGGCCGTGCGGCCGTTCGCGCGGGCCTCGCAGACGGCGCAGCCGTCGATGACGTTCGGGGCGTGCGGGGTGATGAGGTCCCCGGGCTTGAGCCTGGGGACTCCACCGTGCCAGTAACGCAACGCCGCCTACCGGTTGTTGCAGCCGCAGATGCCCTGCGGGGTGCACCAGCTGTCGCACGCGTAGCACCAGACGGCGCCGACGTAGGGCGGGACACGCTCGGTTCCAGGAACGGAGCGGCCGTCGACCTGGGCGACCTCCTTCTTCAGCACGGCGTAGTGCTCGGCCGCGTGAGGGTCGGGCATGGACTGGTAGGCGGGGGCCATCTGACGTCTCCGGTTACGGGCAGGTCGGGGCGGTTGGCTTTCGGCCAGGACCTTGTCCAGCGGTCCGTAGCGTTCCCTCATGAGCCGTTCGAACAGTTCGGGGTCGGCGGCATGGTCGGAGCGATAGGTCGCGGTCACAGGGTTACTCCTGGGGACGCGGGGACCCGCCCGGCCGGAAGGCGTGGGCGGGTCCATTCGCGGGTGCGCGCAGCGGTGTCCCCGTGTGGCGCCGCATGGGCGGGGCCGGCGTCTGACGGGCAGGGCGCGGGGGTTTTGCCGCCCGTCAGACACCGTTGGGGGATGCCGCGTGCCACGGCATTGCTGAGGGGCCGGTTCCGCGGCTGCAGCCGTTCCCGATCAGCGAGCAGAACATAACACGATCGAGTGTTGTGGCACATCTAGTGGCCGGGGTGGTCTGGATCGGCCGGGGGCTTGCCGTCCTGGTCAGCCCACAGGGGGGCGGCGTCGTAGCGCAAGCCGCCCGGGACCTTGGTGCCGCCGTCGTCGGCCTCGTCGACGGGGAACAGCGCATCGGTGCCGCCGGCGTCGAGCTCGTCGACGAGGATCAGCGCCTTCTGATCGGGCTTGATGCGGCGGCCGAAGTCGGCGGGCTTCATCCGCGACCAGTCGGGGCGGCCGGTGGTGTCGCTCACAGGGTTTCCTCTCGCTGGATGGGGCGGCCCGCCCCGGGTGGGGCGGGCCGTGCCGGGTCAGACCGCGGCGGGCTTGGCGGGTTTGGGAGCGGCGGCCTTCTTGGCGGCCTGCCGCCTGGGCGCGCGCGGCTTGGGGACGGCGCGCTCGGGTGCGGCCTTCTTGGCGGGGGCCTTCGGCTTGGGCCCCGGCTTGGGCGCGGCCGACTCGGCCTTGGCGGCGTCCTCGGCCTGGGCCTGCGGCTTGGCCTTGGCGGCCAGGCTCTCGTGCTCGGCGTCGGGGTTCAGGCGGGCGATCTCGCGGGCCTCGGCGTGCGCCTTGGCCTGCCGCAGGTTCCAGCGGGCCTTGGCGACCGCGTCGGCCACACGGTCCATCTGGTCCATGCGCTTGCCGACCTCGCCCTCCAGGGCCAGGGCGAGCTTCATCGGGTCGGCCTTGCCCAACTCCTCGAGCAGGCCGAGGACCCGCTCGATCCGGTCGATCTTGTTGCGGGTCTCGGTGCGCTCGCGCTGCCGCTCCTCGCGCTCCTCGGGGCTCATGTCCTCGACGAGCATCGCGACGACCTGGCCCTGCTGCTGCTTGAGCGCGTACGCGAAGTGGACGAGCTCGTTGTCGCCCGCGAAGGCGCCCTTGGCCCACTTGGCCATGACCGCGCGCTGGTTGCCGGGGGTCAGGGCCGCGATCTGAACGGCGGCCTGCGTGCCGATCGCGCCCGAGTTGACGTGCTGCTGGACCTCTTCGGTGAGGTTCAGCAGGGCCAGGCGCAGCATCACGTACTGCGAGGACTTGCCGAACTCCTTGGCGACGTCCTTGGCTTCGGCGCCGTCCTGCTCGTCGAGGAGGCGGCGGAACGCCTTGGCCTCCTCCATCGGCGTCATGTCGGCGCGGTTGATGTTCTCGGCCACCGACCGCTTGAACCGCTCGATCTCGCTCAGGCCGTCGTCGGTGATGATGGCCTTGATCTCCGTGAGCCCGGCGAGCTGGTGGGCACGCCAGCGGCGCTCGCCCGCGACGATCTCGTAGCCGCCGGCCTCGGCGTCCTTGCGGACCTCGATCGGCTGCATGAGGCCGAACCGCTTGATGGAGTCGGCGAGCTCCTGCAGGGCGGTGGGCTCGAAGAACTCGCGCGGCTGGCGCTCGTTGCGGCGGATGTCGCTGACCGGCAGGGTCTGGATCGTCACGGCCTGTCTCCAAGAGGCTGGTGGGCTGGGGGCTTTTCCCCTGCCCGCTGCCTCTCATTCTAGCGACAATGTGGGTTTGGGGCTAGATTTTTTGGGGCAATTTTCGCAGGTCAGGACATGCGTCAGGGCGGGCACCACGTGCCCGCCCCAATCGAACGCAACGGCCGCTCAGCTCGCCCGCACCAGCGACACCTCGGCGCGCGAGACCTCTCGCGGCACCTGCTCCGGCGCCTCCTCGACCACCACGGCCAGCGCACGCAACGCCACGCGCGCCTCCCAGACACCCGGAGCAGGGCGGCCGGAACGCTCGGCCTCCTCCATACGTCTCCGAATGCGTGCCGGATCGATCGCCACTTCGCTACCCCTCCCGTACGGCGGGACTCCCCGCCCCAGACCTACGCCACGCTTGCCAGCTCCACACGCCCAAGATGTGGTGCGGTCCCCCCTGGGCGCTCACGGCCGGCTACCAGGTGGTGTCGGCCCGCTCGACGGTGTGACCGCCGTTGGCAGCGTTGTCGACGGGAACGGACCAGGTCGTGTCGTCCGGCTGGGCCGTGAAGTCGCCACCGGCGACGGGCACGTTCCAGGTCGTGTCGGCCTTGACCCGGTGCTGCGCCGCCTGCGGCGTCCCCACCGCGACGAGAGCGACGAGCGCGGCGAGCGCGACAGCGAAAGAGGCACGGAAAGCACGCTTGAATACCACTGATTCCCCTGAAGTCACATACGCGATGGGAGACGGGCAGGCGTCCGAGCGGGCAGCAACCATCCAGCTAGGGCCACGAGTTCGCGCCATGCACCCGTCACCACTCACCTTGTAACGGAGATGTGGGCAAGATCAAGTCGAAGAGTTACCGTACTTTCACGAGTCGCATAACTCAGGGGATGTTAGGTGCCACAAGTTCCCGACCTGCCGGATCTGTCCGAGCAGGCAGCAGCCGTGTACCAGCGCATACTTGACGGGCAGTCAATCCCGCCGGACACCCCGGGGCTGGCCGAATTGCTCATGGCCGGTCTCGCAGTGGAGACCCCTCCGCGCAAAGACACCTACAGCGCCGTCCAACCCCAACACCCGGCGCTGAAGATAATCCAGCAGATTCACACCCACCTATCCACGCTCGCCGCGTATGCAGGGGAATTGCCGGGATTCCTGGCCACTCTCCAGGGCCAGTACGACGCATCAAGGCCGCCGCACGAGTCGATCCAACACCTGGTCGGCCGCGACCTGGTCAACCGGCACATCTCCCAAGAGCACTCCGGTGCCCGCACTGAGATCATCTCCGCGCAGCCCGGCCAACGCAGGCCTGAAGAGTTGGCGTTCTCCTTCGGCCGCGACCGCCGCGCCCTCGAACAGGGCGCGCAAATGCGGACGCTGTACCACAGCTCCGTACGCCGCGTCGCCACGGTCGGCAACTGGGCGAAGGGCATGGCCGCCGCCGGCGCAGAGGTCCGCACGTTCAACGGCCGCTTCCCCCGCAGCATCATCTTCGACCGCCGTGTGGCCTTCATCCCCGTGCACACCGCGGGCGACCCTTCCCCCGACGAGGCCGTCATGGTGTCCGATCCGCTGATAGTGGCGCGGATCGTCGCGGTCTTCGACCTGTTCTGGGAGCGCGCCACCCCGTGGCACGGTCGAACCGCCGGCGACAAGAGCCTGGTCACGACCGCCAGCACGCGCGCAATCCTGCGGGAGCTGTGCGCGGGGCGCACGCAGGCGCAGGCCGCGAAGAACCTCGGGTTCGGCTCCGCCTGGGTCAACGAGCAGCTGGGTCAACTGCGGCGAAAGCTCGGCGTGCAGACCCTGAATGAGGTCATTTACTGGTGGGCGACTTCCCCCGACCACGAGGTACAGGACTGACGCACCCGGCGTACGCCACCCTTACGCGGCGACCGGGCTGTGCCACGTCAGCGTGACCCGGTCGTCCACATCGCGTACTCCACGCGCCCGCGCCGAGCGGACCTCGACCCTCTTCAGCAGCAGCATCGCCAGCCCCCGCTTGGAGCTGGACGGGGCGTGCTCCCACCAGCGCGCGAGGTCCTCGACCCCGCCCAGTGGCACATTCACGGCCTGCTCCAGGAACCGCAGCCGCGCCCGTTCCTTCTTCACGCTGGCGGTGACCTGCTGGTCGACGGCGACGTACGCGCTCCGCGACAGCTGGCCGGCCGCGTATGGCTCGGCCAGCTCCGTCCGTGACCTCTCCAGGTCGGCGATCCGGCCGCGCACCTGCTCGGCCTCGGCCGCCAGGCCCTCCTGGACCTGCTCCAGCGCGGCCAGCGCGCCCGGGCGCATCAGCTCACCGAGAACATGCTCGGCGACGTGATCCTCCAGCAACGACGCGGTGATGCGGACCTTGCCGCAGCCGCCGCGCCCCTCGAAGGTGGTCGGGCAGCGGTAGGACGGAGTGCGCGCGCCAGTGCGGCCACCGGTCAGTTGCTGCCCGCACAGGCCGCACACGGCCAGCCCGCCGCTCAGCCAGTAGTCGTAGTCGGGTTCGCGATTCTCAGCACTTCGCACACTGCCCGCCCGGCCGGGACGCTGCTCCAGCCACCGGAACTCCTCCGGTGTGATCAGCGCCTCCCGGCCAGTCTCACGCAGCTCACCGCTCACGGGGTCACGCTCCAGGCCGGCGATCGCCGGATTGTCCAGCAGGCGACCCAGCGTCATGGTGGTCCACTCGCCGCCCATGGTGCCCCGGTGACCCTCGGCCGTCATCCAGGCCGCGACCGCAGCCTGCGACTGCCCGGCACGCAACCGACCGACGGCCTCCCGTACAACTTGCCGCTCCGCGTCACGCACACGCGTCAGAGCCTGGTTGTCGAAGCCGTACAAGCGCGGCATGCCACCCGTTCCCTATTCACTCGCCGGTCTACGCAGGTCCCCCTGGCGCAGAGAGCCAACTCCAAGCGCCTCCCACAGGGCGGCCGTCGGAATGCGGATCGTGCTCCCCATCGTCAGGGTCCGCACGGGGAACTGACCGGTCTTGATCAGGTCATACGCCTTGTTGTGTCCGATACCCAGCGCACGGGCCGCGGTCACCACGTTGACCGTCGCGGGAAGCGCCAAGACCTCGTCCAGGCTCATTCCGCGCCGATCGGCGGTCAGAGTGCTTGATGTCGCCATCTCGTTGTCGCGTTCTCCCCCGCGCCAACCTGCGCACACGATACACGGGGAAGCAATGTATGGCCCGGGAACTTCCGGTAAGAATGGGCGCCGACAGTGACAACCCGGCGTAGGGGTGGGGGACGGTGTTCGAGGACAAGACGTACAAACGGTGCTCCTGTAAAGGGCCGCTGGTCGATAAGGACGGCAGACCCGTCATAGACGGCGACGGCAAGCAGAAGATCGGCCACCTGGAAAAGACCTGCCCCAAGCTGAAGCAGCGCGACCACGGTTCCTGGTACTACTCCATCGAGCTGCCGCCCGGCCCGGACGGCAAGCGCCTTCCCCGGGCGAAGAAGGGCGGCTTCCGCACGAAGAAGGACGCGGCCGCCGAGGCTGAGAAGGTGTGGAAGCTCGCCCAGAGCGGCGTGGACGTCCTCAGCGAGGAAACCGTGGCGGACTACCTCCACCGCTGGTTCGCCAAGCGCGTCGACCTGAAGAAGTCCACCCGCAAGGGATACGAGGACTACATCGAGCGGGTCTTCATCCCCTACCTCGGCGCGATCAAGCTGCTGTCGCTGCGCACCCGCCACATCCAGGCGATGTTCGAGAAGATGTGGGCCGACAACGAGGTCCACGCAGAGAACCGCATCAAGGCGCACCAGGCCGTCGCGGCCGAACGCGCCGCCCACACGGCGTGGAAGGACTGCGTGGAGCGGCCCCGGCCCAGGGAGCTGCGCCAGGCATGGGAAGACGCCAAGGCCGCCGTGAAGGAAGCCCGCGCCCTGCCCTGGCATGTGACCGGCCCCGGCACGCAGGTGAAGATGCTCAACACCCTCTCCGGCGCCCTGGACGACGCCGTGAACGAGAAGCTGGTCGCCGAGAACTGGACGAAGCAGGTCGTCCTGCCGAAGTACGTCCGCCCCAAGCCGCTCGTGTGGACGCCGGCCCGGATCGAGGCGTGGCGCCAGACCGGCGAGAAGCCCGGCAAAGTCATGGTGTGGATGCCGGAACAGACAGGGGAGTTCCTTGACGCTGTCGCCGGGCACCGCCTGTACCCGATGTTCCACCTGATGGTTTTCAGGGGGCTGCGCCGCGGCGAGGCGGTCGGCCTTCCGTGGGCCGAGACCGACCTGGCACTGGGCACCGTGCACATCAGCGAGCAGCTGGTGGCCTCGTCGTACGACGTGTGGGGGGACACCCCCAAGAGCGAGAGCGGCGAGCGGACGATCAAGCTCGACTCGGAGACGCGGACGCTGCTGGCACTGTGGCGCGAGCGGCAGGACAAGGAGCGCGCCGACTGGGAGGCGCACGCCAAAGCCTGGAAGCGCACCGGCCTGGTGTTCACCTGGGAAGACGGAAGCGCCTACCACCCGGAGTACCTGTCGCAGGTGTTCATGCGCCTGATGAAGAAGCTCAACCTGCCGCCGGTGCGCCTGCACGACCTGCGGCACTGCGCGGCGACCCTGTCTCTGGCCGCCGGACTGCACATGAAGGCCATCCAGACACTGCTGGGGCACTCCTCCTACTCGCTGACCGCTGACACGTACACCTCGGTTCTGCCGCAGTTCGAGGAAGCTCAGGCCGAGGCCCCGCTTGCTCTGGTTCCGCGCAAGTCTCCGGCGCGGCGTAACGACCCCCAGGAGCAGAGGGAGGCGCTCGCCGTTCCCACGGAAGAGGGCGCTGAGGCTCCCACGGAGGACGCTGCATAACGGCCCGTTCCCATGGTGTTCCCATGGAGGTTCAAAAGGCCCCTCGGAGATCACCTCCGGGGGCCTTTCTGGTGCATCGCGCCTGGTCAGACATGGTGCCCCCGGCAGGATTCGAACCTGCGACACCCGCTTTAGGAGAGCGGTGCTCTATCCCCTGAGCTACGAAGGCGGATCGTGGCGTGTGGGCCACAGGCGTCAGCGTACCGGATTGGGGCGGTGGGGAGTCAGGTCAGGGCGACACGGGTGAAGCGGGAGGCCATGTGGAGGTCTTCCTCCAGGTGGTGGGCGGTTCGGGTCAGGGCGGGGAGGAGGTCCTCGACGCACTCCTCGCGGGTGTGGCGGGCCGCGTGCAGGGCGATGTTCGTCGCGGCGACCGCTCTGCCCGCGCGGTCGCGGATGGGGACGGCGATCGAGCGCACGCCCGGTTCCAGTTCCTCGTCGACCAGGGCGTAGCCGTGGCCTGCCAGGAGGGCTCGGCCCAGGGACGTCGCGCGGGCCGGGAGGCGGGCGCCGACCGTGATGTCGACGCTCATGATGCGGCTCGTGGTGGCACGCGCCGTGTACTGGATCTCCTCGCCGGACGGCGTCAGCACGGCGAGGGAGGTCGTCTCGTGCACGTGGGCCGCCAGGTCCTCCAGATGCGGCTGGGCGATCCCGGACAGGGAGGCGCGGGAGAGGGGCGGGAAGCCCAGGGACAGGACCCGGGGGGTGAGGGTGAACGTACGGGTGTCCCGGGACTGGCTCACCAGGCCCAGGTGCTCGTAGGTGATCAGCGCCCTGCGCGCCGTCGCCCTGGCAAGGCCCGTGGCCTTGGCCACCTCCGTCAGGGTCAGGGCGGTCCGGCCCTCGTCGAAGGCCGTCAGGACCGTCAGTCCGCGGGCCAGGGATTCGATGAAGTCGCGGCCCAGTTCCTGTTTCGAGGCGGCCGTCCAGGTCGCCAGGCCCGACGGCGGCGGGACGGGCGCCGGGGGCGGGGTCTCGCGCAGGTCCCGTTCCATGGCCGTGATCGTCTCCCGCAGGCGGGGCAGCAGCGTCGTGCGCAGGTCACGTGCAGAGTGGCGGCTGGTGTGGCTCACCACGCTCGCCACGCACGCGATCCGGCCGTCGGCGGGGTTCCGTACCGGGACGGAGACCGCGACCAGGCCCGGTTCGATCAGCTGGTCGTCCAACGACCAGTCCTCCCGGCCGGCTTGAGTGGTTCGTTCCTCGAAGTCGTCCGGCTGTCCCGGGGAACGTGGCGGTACCGCCGGGAAGTTCCGGTCCTCCGGGTCGGCCGAGCGGCGCTCGTGCCAGCGGCGCCAGTCCTCGTCCGTCCACTCCGTGGCGAACAGCGCGCCCGGCGCGGTGCGTTCGGCCGGGAGCAGGTCGCCGATGCGGAAGCTCAGGGACATCGCGCGGCGGCGGGTCGCCTGGTGGATGAAGCGGATTCCGTCGCGGTCGCCGACCGCCAGGGACACCGACTCGTCCAGTTCGTCGGCGAGTGCGTCGGCGCGCGCGCCGAGCAGGGCCGGCAGGTGCAGGGCGGCCAGGTAGGCGTTGCCCAGTTCCATCAGGCGGGGGGTGAGGACGACGTCCCGGCCGTCGAGGCGGACGTATCCCATGCGGGCGAGCGTCGCCGTGATGCGGTCCACCGTCGAGCGGGCGAGGCCCGTCGCGCGCTCCAGGGCGCTGGGGCTCAGCGCGCCCCCGGCCAGCGTCAGCTGCCGCAGCACCGCCACGCCCCGCATCAGCGGGGCGACCGCCTCGGCGGGGGCGGCGGGTGCCGCAGGTGCGGCGGGTGCGGCCGGGTGCGTGCCTGCCGTGGAGGGCCCGGTGCGGGCGTCGGCGCCGGCGACCCTGTGGGCCTCCGGATCCGTCGTGGTGTTCGCGGGCATCGGTTCGGCTCTCCGGTACGGCGGCGGTCGCAGCAGGCCTACGGTAGTCCGTTCGCGAACTCGTCCGCGTCGCTCACCCCGCCTCGCCGCCGGCCTCACCCCGCCTCCCCCTATCTCATATCTCACCCCATCTCGCCCACCTGCCTCGGCCCCAGTGCGCTCCCGCTCCCGCAGACTCCGCGCGTCACTGCCGAGTGACCCGCACCCGGTAGTTCCCCGCGCGGTCGGCCGAGATCACGTCCACGCGGATGTGTGCCTTGGGGTCCTTGAAGGACTCGCCCGGTGCGAAGGGCGCGTCGGAGAGTTCCGCCTCGACGTTGGGGCTGCGGGTGCAGCCGCCGGAGTGGGGGTGGGAGTCGTGGACCTTGATCGGGCCCTGCCCGGTGTCGACTTCGGCGTTGACCTTGTAGACCAGGATCCCCGGCCGGCACACCTCCTCGTCGTTGCCCTCCCGGGTGCGCAGTTCGAGGGCGTAGCCGGTCCGTCCGTCGAGGGGGACGAAGACCAGTTTGTGGCCGCCCGCCCGGCCCAGCGGGGTGAGGGTGTACTCGGCGGACCCCTTCTTGGACGCGCAGCTCACCTGGGAGGCGTCCAGCCAGCCCAGCTTCCACTTGTGCCAGCCGAGCAGGTCGTTGTTGGCGCCCCAGTCCTCGCTCATGATGTCCCAGTGGCCGACCGCCTCCCCGCCTTCCTGGGTGTAGAGGTCGGGGAGGCCGAAGACGTGGCCGTTCTCGTGGGGCAGGACGCGGAAGCCGGTGCTCTCGTACGAGCCGGAGCCGTCGTCCTGGCGCGAGTAGATGAAGGAGACGTTGGCCATGGCGACGCCGTTGGCGACGGGCGCGTCCGAGTTGCCGGCGAAGGTCACCGACAGGACGGTGTCCAGGGCGGAGGGGCCCGCGTTCGGGGTCATGAGGATGTTGATCAGGTCGTAGTCCCGGAAGTCCACCGTCGGTCCGGCGGACTCGACTATGTCCTTGATCAGTTGGCGGTAGCCCGGGTCGAACGGGGCGCCGCGCTCCAGGCCGTAGTCCTTGAACGGCTTCGGCATGCGCAGCCACCGGGTGATCGGGGTCTCCGCGCGGTAGTCCAGGCGGCCGTAGGAGGCGGTTCGGAACCACTCCTGGGTCTGCGGGAAGAACTCGTGGAAGCGGTCGAGCGCGTTGTCCGCGCCGGGCGCGTCGGAGAAGTCGATCATCAAGGTCAGAGCGTGGACGGTGCCGAGGGAGCGGGCGTAGCCGCCGGTGGTGGGGACGCCTTCCGACATCTGGACCGAAGAGGCTCCGCTGATCATGCAGGGGATCAAGGCGGGGGAGAGCGCAGCCGTTCCGGTCCCGGTCTCCGGGCCGCCCGCCCTGAGGTGACCGGTTCCCGCAGAGGTGCCGACCGCGAGTATCAGCGCCGTGACGGAGCCCAGGGCGACCGCACGGCGCTTGGGTATCGGGCCTTTACGGCGGCGGGGCGGCTGCACCTGCATGCGTTCACCTTTCGCGCCGGGCAGCCACCGGTTCCCGGCTGCACCCTTGTGATCACCCTGTGTCGCTGGGCCGTTCGGCGCGCGCTGGAGCGGTCCGGTCGTGGGACAGGCCGCCCGGTCGTGCGAAATGCGTGCGTCCAGATGGGTGTGACCCAGGTCACGGAAAAACTCGCGGCGGTCGGGAAATAACCGGGGACCTCTTCCCCGTTTGGTCATGTGTCCGAGCGAAACGGGGACTCGCTCCCCGGATCGCCCCGCCCGCCCGACTCACCGCCCGCCCGCCCGGCTGACCAGCGGGTCGGCTGGACGATCGACCGCCCGACTGCCCGACTTACCGACGGGCCGGCTGACCAGTCGGCCGCCCGACTGACTGACCGACCCGAGGAGTACGCCGTGAAGACCGCGACGACCGCGAATCCCGAACTGCGCAAGGCGACCCGGCCTCGCGCCGACGCCCTGCGCAACCGGGAGCGGATCGTCACGGCCGCCCGCGAGATGTTCGTCGAGCACGGGCCCGAGGTGCCGCTCGACGAGATCGCCCGCCGGGCCGGCGTCGGCAACGCCACGCTGTACCGCAACTTCCCGGACCGCGACGCCCTCGTACGCGAGGTCGTCTGCTCCGTCATGGACCGTACGGCGCGGGCGGCCGAGCGGGCGCTCGCCGAGACGGGCGACGCCTTCGACGCCCTGGAGCACTTCGTGCACGCCTCCGCCGACGAGCGGATCAGCGCGCTGTGCCCCATGGTCTCCAGCACGTTCGACCGGAACCACCCCGACATGGAAGCCGCCCGCGCAAGGGTCGAGCACCTCGTCGAGGAGGTCATGGACCGCGCCAAGGAGGCCGGGCAACTGCGCCCCGACGTGGGCGTCGGCGATGTGATGGTCGCCGTGGCCCAGCTCTCCCGGCCGCCGGCCGGCACCGGCTGCGGCAGCATCGACCGCTTCGTGCACCGTCATCTGCAACTGTTCCTGGACGGGCTGCGGGCCCCGGCCCGATCCGCCCTGCCGGGTGCGACCGCGACCCTGGAGGACCTCCGCCAGGCCTGACCAGCCGGGAGCGATCGGCCCGGATCCGTACTCCGGCCGTCATCGCGTCACGGCCGGCCGCCGCCCCGCCCACCGAACTCATCATCCGCAACCGAGCCCCGGGCCGACCGTGACGGTCGGTGCGATCTTCCGACACCACTTTTTCCGTCTTTCCTCGTCTTCTCCCGCCTCTTCCCGGCCTTCCCGGCCTTTCCTGTCTTTTTCCGTCACGAAGTTCCGAAGTGGGTACCCCCATGTCTGAAACAGCCGCAAAGGCTCCCGGCGTCCCGGACAAGTCCGGCGACCCGGGCCGCTGGAAGGCGCTCGTCTTCATCGCGCTCGCCCAGCTGATGGTCGTGCTGGACGCGACCATCGTGAACATCGCCCTCCCCTCCGCCCAGCAGGACCTGGGCATCTCCGACGGCAACCGGCAGTGGGTCGTCACGGCCTACGCCCTCGCCTTCGGCGGACTGCTGCTCTTCGGCGGCCGGATCGCCGACCTGTGGGGCCGCAAGCGCGCCTTCGTGACCGGTCTGATCGGCTTCGCGGTGGCGTCCGCGCTCGGCGGCGCGGCCACGACCGGCGCGATGATGTTCGGCGCCCGCGCGCTGCAGGGCGTCTTCGGCGCGCTGCTCGCGCCCGCCGCGCTCTCCCTGCTCGCGGTGACGTTCACCGACGCCAAGGAGCGTGCCAAGGCGTTCGGCATCTACGGCGCGATCGCAGGTGGCGGTGGCGCCGTCGGCCTGATCCTCGGCGGATTCCTCACCGAGTACCTGGACTGGCGCTGGACGTTCTTCGTGAACATCCCGTTCGCCGTCGTCGCCGCGGCCGGCGCCTACTTCGTCATCCGTGAGCCGGCCGGCGGCCGCAACCGCTCCCCGCTCGACGTCCCGGGCGTGGTGCTGTCCACTCTCGGCCTGGTCGCCCTGGTGTACGGCTTCACCCGCGCCGAGTCCGAGGGCTGGAGCGACACCCTGACCATCTCGATGTTCGTCGCGTCCGCCGTTCTGCTGGCGACCTTCGCGCTGGTCGAGTCGCGGGTGAAGGCCCCGCTGCTGCCGCTGCGCGTGGTCACCGACCGCAACCGCGGCGGGATCTACCTGTCGCTGGGCCTCGCGGTCATCGGGATGTTCGGCCTGTTCCTCTTCCTCACGTACTACCTCCAGGTCGTGCGGGGGTACACGCCGGTGCGGACCGGCTTCGCCTTCCTCCCGATGGTCGCGGGCATGATCACCGGTTCCACCCAGATCGGCGCCCGCCTGATGACCCGCGTGGCACCGCGGCTGCTGATGGGCCCCGGCTTCCTGGTCGCCGCCACCGGCATGCTGCTGCTGACCCAACTGGAGATCGGCTCCTCCTACGCCGCCGTGCTGCTGCCGGCGATGCTGCTGCTGGGCCTCGGCATGGGTACGGCGTTCATGCCCGCCATGTCCCTGGCCACGCAGGGTGTCCAGCCGCGGGACGCGGGCGTCGCCTCCGCGATGGTCAACACCTCGCAGCAGGTGGGCGGCGCCATCGGTACGGCCCTGCTGAACACGATCGCGGCCTCGGCCACGACCTCGTACATCCAGGACCACATCGCGGATGCCGCCACCAAGCCCCAGCGGCAGCTGGTGCAGTTGCAGGCCATGGTGAACGGCTACACCAGCGCCATCTGGTTCGCCGTCGGCATCCTGGTCGTGGCCGCCGTGATCGCCCTGACCCTCGTCGACGCGGGTCGCCCGGGCGGTACCAAGGTGACCGGGTCCGGTTCCGGCGCGGGCGCCGAGGACGAGGTGGCGGTGCCGGTCATCGCCCACTGAACCACCCACTGACCCCCCGCTGAACCACCCTCTGAGGCGCCCGCTCAGACCCTGTTGAGGTGCCCCCGGGCGGTACGTACTTCAGCCCCTCCGGGCCGTACGTACCTCAGCGGAGCCAGGGCAGGTCCGCACCCGCTTCGTTCGGCTGGAGTCCCTCGGCGACGATCTGCATGATCTCGCCGAGGGACTTCTGCTGTTCCGGGCTGAGGCGGTCGAACAGCGCCTGGCGTACGGCGGTCACATGGCCCGGCGCGGTGCGTTGCAGCACCTGGAGGCCCTGGTCGGTCAGGACCGCGAACTGGCCGCGCTTGTCGGAGGGGCAGTCCTCGCGGCGCACCCAGCCGTTCTTCTCCAGGCGGGCGATCGCGTGGGAGAGGCGGGAGCGGGTGATCTTGGCGTCCATGGCCAGCTCGGTCATCCGCAGCCGGCGCTGCGGGGCCTCGCCGAGCCTGACGAGGAGGCCGTAGTAGATATGCGGCATGCCCGCGTCGCGCTGGAGCTGGCGGTCGAGGTGGTCCTCGAGCAGGGTGGTGGCGTGCCGGTAGGAACGCCAGACGCGCTGCTCCTCGGCGGTGAGCCAGCGATGGGCATCGGCCTCGGCGGGGGCGGGCTCGGGGGCGGAAGCGGGTGCCGTGTTCATACGTCCACTGTACGAGCTACTTCTTGAAGGTTAAACAAACCGCGCGTAATGTGAGGGCAGAGCTTTAGCTTTCAAGCATCCAGCCGCAGGGAGTCGCCACCATGTCCGCCACCACCCGGGAGCGCATGCCCGCCCTCTACCTCAGCCACGGTGCCCCGCCGCTCGCGGACGACCCGGTCTGGCCCGGCCAGCTCGCCGCCTGGTCCGCCGAGCTGCCCCGCCCCAAGGCGATCCTCGTCGTCTCCGCGCACTGGGAGGAGGCCCCGCTGGCCCTAGGCGCCACCGTGACGGTTCCGTTGGTCTACGACTTCTGGGGCTTCCCCGAGCACTACTACCGGGTGCGGTACGACGCCCCCGGCGCGCCCGAACTCGCTGAGAGCGTACGGGAGTTGCTTCGCGCGCCCGGAACGCCCGTGCAGGACGTCCCGGACCGCGGCCTCGACCACGGTGCCTACGTCCCGCTCGTCGAGATGTTCCCCGAGGCCGACATCCCCGTGCTCCAGGTCTCCATGCCGACCCTCGACCCGGTCCGGCTCATGGACATCGGCCGCAGGCTGGCGCCGCTGCGCGACGAGGGCGTGCTGATCGTCGGCTCCGGCTTCTTCACCCACAACCTGGCCGCCCTGCGGCACACCGGGGGCGGGGTGCCTGGCTGGTCCGCGGAGTTCGACGACTGGGGCAGGCGTGCCCTGGAGACCCGCGACTGGGACGCCCTGCTGGACTTCCTCGACAAGGCCCCGGCCGGCCGGTACGCCCACCCGCGCACCGAGCACTTCGCCCCGCTGTTCGTGACCATGGGCGCGGCGGAGGCCGGCGGTGAGCTGGGCACGCAGAAGTCCGTGATCGACGGCTTCTGGATGGGCCTGGCCAAGCGCTCGGTGCAGTTCGGCTGAGAGATGTACGCCCCCGCTGCGTAAGACGAGGGTGTGGAGAGTCTTGGATTTTCCCGAGAGTCCGGGTTTGCGGCAACCTTCCATCGGAGCGATTCGTCAATCAGGGTGGAAGGCGGTCGAAGAGGTCGAAGGGGACGCTCTTCCCGAAGTGGCGCCATTGGTGTGAGCGGAGTCTCACATACGGGGCATTCGGCGGGGTCCGTGAGGGACCTGGGAAGCCCTCGGTGTCGCGCTGACCTGCGGTTCCGTATCCGTCGGCGGCGACGTTCGACGGCTGCGGCGAAACAGGGTACTGCATGATCAGAAAATTGGGGGGCGGGTTGGGAATTCTGTCCGGATTCCAGTCGTTGTTTCCATCGGATGCCGGGCACCCGAGGAGAGTTCCGAGGCAGGTGCCAAGCATCTGAAGGACCACCCGCTGACCCACCATCGCAAGGGAGCACGCATGGCAACCCGTGCCGTCGCCCGTCGTCAGTCCGCCACCGGCGAGACGGCCGACGCGGCAAGCAGTGTTCGCGCCCATGGCGGCGAGATCGCCGATCGCGACCTGGTCGGCATGTATCTTGACGAGATCGCGCGTACACCGCTGCTCGACGCCGCCAAGGAAGTCGAGCTGTCCCAGATCATCGAAGCGGGTGTGTTCGCGCGGCAGGTCCTCGACCGGCACGAGGAGACGAAGGCGGACGCCACCGACGCGGAGCTCCGGGCCCTGGTCGCCCAGGGGGAGCGGGCGAAGGACGTCTTCATCCGCTCCAACCTGCGCCTGGTTGTGGCGGTCGCCCGGCGCTACCCGCGCAGTGGCCTGCCCCTGCTGGACCTGATCCAGGAGGGCAACGCCGGCCTGGTGCGCGCGGTGGAGAAGTTCGACTACCGCAAGGGCTTCAAGTTCTCGACGTACGCCACCTGGTGGATCCGCCAGGCGATCACGCGCTCGATAGCGGACCAGTCGCGGACCATCCGGCTGCCCGTCCACCTCGTGGAGGAGCTGGGCCGCATCCGCCGTGTCCAGCGCGAGTTCAACCGGGAGCACGGCCGCGACCCGGAGCCCGCGGAGATCGCCGAGGACCTCGGCTCGACGCCCGAGCGCGTCTCGGACGTCCTCGACTGGGCCCGCGACCCGGTCTCGCTGAACATGTCGGTGGACGACGAGGGCGAGACCCAGTTCGGGGACCTTCTGGAGGACACCTCCGCGGTGTCGCCCGAGCAGTCGGTCATGACGCTGCTGCGCAGCGAGGGGCTCGACGACCTCATCGGCCGCCTCGACCAGCGCACGGCCTCGATCATCAAGATGCGGTACGGCATAGAGGACGGCCGCGAGCGTACGCTCACCGAGGTCGGCAAGGAGCACGGCCTGACGCGTGAGCGTATCCGCCAGATCGAGAAGCACGCGCTGCTGGAGCTGAAGAAGCTGGCCCGCGACACCGGGTTCGACGCGGCGGCGTGAGGCCGTTCCGAACGGGATCCGGTCAGGGAGACGTCCAGGGGCGCGCAGGGATGCCTGTCCCCGTGGACGTTCGTCCCGGCCGGGGCGTGGTGAGACCGGGCGGGTGAGGCTGTCGGTGCACCGGGCGACCGCGTGCGCCCGGTGGCGAAAGGCCGCGCAAACATGGCCGTGTACCGCCGCTTCAAGCGGCGGGGGCACGGGAACAACCCTTCAGAGCCCAGGAGTTCGACCGCCGGACGGGTTCCGGACCGGACCGGCTCCAGGCCGCTTCGGCGGAACGCACTGACGTCCAGAGCCACGTCCCGACGCACTCCCCCCGGCGCCGGGACTTTCCCAGAGCCGGGTTTCGGCGCCTCTCCCCCCGGGGCGCCGGAGCCCGGCTCCACTTCATTCGCCCGGGGCGCGCGCCGCAGGGAGGCCGCCGCCCTCGCCGGCCCGCGTCAGCCGCGCCCCCAACCGCCGTACGCACTGCACGAGTTCATCGGGCTCCTCCACCGTGAACTCGCACCCCAGCATCGCCAGCCGCACCGCGAGCCACTCCACCCGGTCGCCGGCCGTGGCCCGCAGTCGACAGCCGCCCGTGTCGAGCGGCTCCGGTGCGCCGAGCCACGAGGGCAGCCGCGCCGCGACCACCTCGGCCGGGTCGGCGAAAGCCACCGTGAACGTGTAGGTCTCCTGCCTGCGGTACATCGACTGCCTGAGGTACTCGGCCGCGCTTCCGGTCGGCAGCTCCCGCGGAGCGAACCGCGCACCGGTGGCGAAGGGCTCGCTCACCCGGTCGACGCGGAACGTCCGCCAGTCCGCGCGGTCCAAGTCGTACGCCACGAGGTACCAGCGCCGACCGGTCGACACCAGCCGGTACGGCTCGGTCAGCCGCCGCGACACGGCCCCGTCGCCGGCCCGGTAGGCGAACCGCAGCCGCTCGTACCCCGCCACCGCGGAGGCCATGACGGTGAGCGTCTCCGTCGCGACGCTCGCCCCGTCGCCGCTGGTCAGCGGAGTCGTCGCGGCCTGAAGCGTGGAGACGCGGTGCCGCAGCCGGGTCGGCAGCACCTGTTCCAGCTTCGCCAGCGCCCGCACCGACGCCTCGTCGACGCCCTCGATCGCGTGCCCGGCCCCCGCGCGCAGCCCGACCGCGATCGCCACCGCCTCCTCGTCGTCGAGCACGAGGGGCGGCATGGCCTTCCCCGCGACCAGTCGGTAGCCGCCGTCGGCGCCCTTGGTCGCCTGCACCGGATAGCCCAGCTCACGCAGCCGGTCGATGTCCCGCCGGACCGTACGCCGGGACACCCTGAGCCGGTCGGCGAGTTCGCCGCCGGGCCACTCCCGGGGCGTCTGGAGGAGGGAGAGGAGCTGGAGGAGCCGGGCCGGAGTGTCCGTCGTCATGAATCCGAGGATGCCGCAAAAATAGGACACGATCTGACCTAATGCCTGCGTAGTTTGGCGTCATGTCCTCCACCGAAACCCTTGCCGACAGCCCGGCCCCGGCCCCGGCCCCGGCCCCGGCCGCCGACCGCCGTCGCTGGTTCGCGCTGGCGATCGTGATGACCGCGGCCTTCATGGACCTCGTGGACGTCACGATCGTCAACATCGCGATTCCGTCCATCCAGCAGGACGCCGGCGCGTCCTTCAGCCAGATCCAGTGGATCACCGCCGGGTACGCCCTCGCCTTCGCGGCCGGGCTGATCACCGGCGGTCGGCTCGGCGACATCCACGGCCGCAAGCGGCTGTTCCTCCTCGGCATCGGCGGCTTCACCCTCGCCTCCGCGCTGTGCGGCTTCGCCGCGAACCCCGACATGCTGGTCGCCGCCCGTCTCCTGCAGGGCGCCATGGCCGCGATGATGGTCCCGCAGGTGCTCTCGATCGTGCACGCCACCTTCCCGGCGCACGAACGCGGCAAGGTCTTCGGCCTGTTCGGCGCGATCGTCGGCCTGGGCGCGGTCTCCGGGCCGCTGCTCGGCGCACTGCTCACCGAGTGGAACCTGTTCGGGCTGGAATGGCGGCCGATCTTCCTGATCAACCTGCCCGTCGGCGTCCTGGCCCTCGTCCTCGGCAACCGTTTCATCAGCGAGTCCAAGGCCCCCCGGGCCCTGAAGCTGGACCTCGTCGGGGTCGCCCTGGTCACCCTGGGCCTGCTGATGCTGCTCTACCCGCTGACCCGGGGCCGCGAGCTGGGCTGGCCGCTGTGGGGGTACGTCTCGATGGCGGGCGCGCTGGTGGTCTTCGCGGCGCTGGTGGCGTACGAGCGGAGCAAGGCGGCGCGGGACGGCTCGCCGCTCATCGAACTGTCGCTGTTCCGGGTGAAGAGCTTCGCCGCGGGTATCGCGGTGCAGACCGTCTTCGGTGTCGCGCTGGGTGTGTTCTTCCTGGTCTGGACGCTGTACATGCAGGTCGGCCTGGGCTGGAGCCCGCTGCGGGCGGGCCTGACGGGCGTACCGTTCTCGATCGCCGTGTCCGTCGCGGCCGGGATGTCGGTGCAGAAGCTGGTCCCGCGCTTCGGCCGCAAGGTGCTCCAGGCCGGCGCGCTGGTGATGGCGGCCGGTGTCCTGCTCTACATCTGGGAGTCCGAGCGGTACGGCCTGCACATCGCCCCCTGGCAGATGGCGCTCCCGCTGGTCGTGATGGGCCTGGGCATGGGCCTGATCGTGGCGCCGCTGACGGACGCGGTGCTCTCGGAGGTCCCGCGTGAGCACGCGGGTTCGGCGTCCGGCCTGATCAACACCGTGCAGCAGATGGGCAACGCGCTGGGACTCGGCCTGGTGTCGGTGGTGTTCTTCGGGGTCATCGGCGACCGCCTGGCCCCGGCCGAGGTGGGCCCGGCCTTCGTCAACGCCTTCCAGCACGCGCTGGTGTGGGTGGCGGCGGTGCTGGGCGTCATCTTCGTCCTGATGTCGGCCCTGCCCAAGCGACCGGGCCGACAGGCGGAGGACGCCGAGGAGGCCGGGGCGGAGGCGGCCGGGGAGCCGGCCGTGGTGGCGCAGCGTGCGGGCGAGCTGGTGGGCTGACCTGCGCGAACGTGGGTCGATCCCGAACGTGGGTCGATCCCGAACGAGGGCCGATGGGCCCGGCACCCTCGGTGCCGGGCCCATCGGCGTACCCGGACACAACCGGAAGTCCGTTCATGCCCGGTTCCATGCCCGAACCTGTTTACTTCCGGGACATCCCGGCGTAGCCTCCGGGGAGAAACCACAAGTTCGGGCATCAGTCGGAGGCGAGCGGACATGTACGCACCGGAGCGGCAGCAGGAGATCCTCCGGCTCGCCCGGGACGGCGGCCGCGTGGACGTCGTGTCGCTCGCCGAGGAGTTCCAGGTGACGGCGGAGACGATCCGCCGCGACCTGAAGGCCCTCGATCGCGCGGGCCTGCTGCGCAGGGTGCACGGCGGCGCCATCCCGGCCGGCCGTCTCGACTTCGAGCCCGACCTCACCGAGCGCGAGTCCACCGCCGCCGACGAGAAGGACCGCATCGCCAAGGCGGCCCTGGCCGAACTGCCGGCCGAAGGCACGCTGATCCTCGACGCAGGCACGACGGTGGCCCGTGTGGCCGCCGCCCTGCCCCTGGAGGCCTCGCTCACCGTCGTCACGCACTCCCTGCCGATCGCCGCCCGCCTCGCGGACCACCCCGGTCTCCAGCTCCACCTCGTGGGAGGGCGGGTGCGCAACCGCACCCGCGCCGCCGTGGACGCCTGGGCGCTGCGGGCCTACGGCGAGATCCGCGCCGACGTGCTGTTCGTCGCCGCCAACGGCTTCTCCGCCGAACACGGTCTCACCACCCCCGACCTCGCCGAGGCCGCGGTGAAGCGCGCGGCGATCGCCGCCGCCCGCCGTGTGGTGCTGCTCGCCGACTCCGCCAAGCACGGCCAGGAGCACTTCGCCCGCTTCGGCGGCCTGAACGACGTGGACCTGCTGATCACCGACAGCGGATTGAGTCTCGAGGACGCGGCCGCCATCGAGCGCGCCGGCACGGAAGTAGTACGCGCATGATC
The DNA here is from genome assembly GCF_053601495.1 of Streptomyces sp. NPDC004721. Lineage (NCBI taxonomy): Bacteria > Bacillati > Actinomycetota > Actinomycetes > Kitasatosporales > Streptomycetaceae > Streptomyces > Streptomyces sp. NPDC004721. The sequence continues at coordinate 22,825 of NZ_JBSGBZ010000052.1, read as the reverse complement.
GTCACCGTCACCCCCAACCCCTCCCTGGACCGGACCTACGAGGTCCCCTCGCTCGAACGCGGCCAGGTCGTCCGGGCCACCGGCGAGCGCATGGACCCGGGCGGCAAGGGCGTGAACGTCTCACGCGCCGTCGCGGCCGCCGGCCGGCGCACGGTCGCCGTCCTGCCCCTCGGCGGTGCCCCGGGCGCGCTCGTCGCGGACCTGCTCGACGCGCAGGGCATCGACGTCGCGCCGGTGCCGGTCGCCGGGCCCACCCGCTCGAACATCGCGCTCGCGGAGGCCGACGGCGTCCTGACGAAGATCAACGCACCGGGTCCGGAACTCTCCGCCGAAGAGCAGGAGTTGCTGCTGGAGACCGTGCGGCGGCAGTCGCACGGCGCGGACTGGATCGCGTGCTGCGGCAGCCTGCCGCGCGGACTCGCGCCGTCCTGGTACGCCGACCTGGTCGCGCGGGCGCACGCGGCCGGTGTGCGCATCGCTCTCGACACCTCCGGGCCCGCCCTGCTGGCGGCGCTGCGCGAGGGCCCCGACGTGGTCAAGCCCAACGCCGCGGAGCTCGCCGAGGCCGTCGGGCGCTCCCTGGCGACGGTCGGCGACGCGGTGAAGGCGGCCGAGGAACTGCGCGGGCTCGGCGCGCGCACCGTGCTCGCGAGCCTGGGCGCCGACGGGCAACTGCTCGTGGACGACGCGGGCGCCTGGTTCGGCAGCGCGCGCGTGGACGCCGTCCGCAGCAACGTCGGTGCCGGCGACTCCTCCCTCGCCGGGTTCCTGATCGCCGGCGGCACCGGGCCGGAGGCCCTGGCCCTCGCCGTCGCACACGGCGCGGCCGCCGTCCAGCTGCCGGGCAGCCTGATGCCGACACCCGCCGACCTGGACCCGGCGGCGGTGACGGTCACGGCGGACGTGCCGGTGGACCGCGCGCTGACGGAGCCGGTGACATGACCCCCCGCCCGTCCCATACCCGGTGCCGTACGACACCTCCGCCGACCCGCACCCCTTACGACTCTCCCCGCACTGCCCCCGTCCCCACCCCCGCCCACCCCACTGACCGGGCGATACGCGCGCTAAGGAGCCCGCGATGAGCGACATGATCACCGCGGACCTGGTCGACCTCGACCTGTCCGCCGACACCAAGCAAGCGGCGGCGCGCTCCCTCGCCGAACGGATGGTGGCCCTGGGCCGGGTCACCGACCTGGAGGGCTTCCTCGCCGACGTGGCCGCCCGCGAGGCGCAGATGCCGACCGGTCTCGACGGCGGCATCGGCATCCCGCACTGCCGCAGCGAGCACGTCGTCGAGCCGACGCTGGCCTTCGGGCGCAGTGAGGCCGGGATCGACTTCGGCGCGGCGGACGGCCCCGCCGATCTGATCTTCCTGATCGCGGCCCCGTCCGGTGCCGACGACGCCCACCTGAAGATCCTGTCGTCGCTGGCCCGGCAGCTGATGAACAACGAGTTCACCTCCGCACTGCGCTCGGTGGACAACGCGGCGGCCGCCGCCGCGCTCATCCGCGGGGACGAGACTCCGGGCGAGGCCACGGCAGAGGCCGAGGGCTCCGCGGCGGACGCCGAGGGTTTCGCCGCGACCACCGAAGGCGCCTCCGCCGAGGCGCAGGACACCCCCGAAGACACCGCCGCGACGCCGGGGGCGGCCTCCTCCGGCGCCGTGGCGGGCAGCACGGCCCCGACGCCGGACGCGAGCGCCAAGGACGTGAGCGGCGAGGGCGTGAGTGCCAAGGACGTGAGCGGCGAGGGCGAGCGTCCGTTCCGGATCGTCGCCGTCACCTCCTGCCCCACCGGTATCGCGCACACCTACATGGCGGCCGAGTCGCTGGAGAACGCCGGCCGTGAGGCGGGCGTCGAGGTCGTCGTCGAGACCCAGGGTTCGGCGGGCTTCACCCGGCTCGACCCGGCGGTGATCGCGGCCGCGGACGGCGTGATCTTCGCCCACGACGTCCCCGTACGCGACAAGGACCGCTTCGCCGGAAAGCCGGTCGTCGACGTCGGCGTGAAGGCGGGCATCAACCGGCCCGGCGAACTGATCACCGAGGTCCGCGGCAAGGCCGCGCGCGGCGAGGCGACCGCGGCGCCCGCGCCGGGCGGCACCCCGGTCGAGCGGGCCGGCGAAGCGGGCGAGGGCTACGGCACGAAGCTGCGCAAGTGGCTCATGTCCGGCGTCAGTTACATGGTTCCCTTCGTCGCCGCGGGAGGTCTGCTGATCGCTCTCGGGTTCGCGATCGGCGGCTACGAGATCAACAAGGCGCCGTCGGTGATGGACCACTTCGTCTGGACCCAGGGCGACAGCTGGGCCGCCCTGCTGTTCCAGATCGGCGGTGTGGCCTTCGCCTTCCTCGTCCCGGTGCTGGCCGGCTACATCGCCTACGGCATGGCGGACCGCCCCGGACTCGTCCCCGGCTTCGTCGGCGGCTCGATCGCGCTCACCATCAACGCCGGATTCCTCGGCGGCCTGGCGGCCGGTCTGATCGCCGGTGGTGTGGTGATGGCGATCCAGAAGGTGCGCATCCCGGCGGCCCTGCGCGGCATCATGCCGGTGGTGGTGATTCCGCTGATCTCCTCGGCGGTCGTCGGGTTCCTGATGTTCGTGGTCATCGGAAAGCCCATCGCCACCGCGCAGAAGGGCATGACCGACTGGCTGAACGGGCTGACCGGCACCAACGCCGTCCTGCTCGGCGCGCTGCTCGGCCTGATGATGTGCTTCGACCTCGGCGGTCCGGTCAACAAGGTCGCCTACACCTTCGCCACCGCCGGTATCGCGGTCTCCGACCCCAGTGACTCCGCGATGAAGATCATGGCCGCGGTGATGGCGGCCGGCATGGTCCCGCCGCTGGCGATGGCCCTGGCCACGACCGTGCGCGGCAGGCTGTTCACCCACACCGAGCGGGAGAACGGCAAGGCCGCCTGGGTCCTTGGTGCCTCCTTCATCTCCGAGGGCGCCATCCCGTTCGCGGCGGCCGACCCGCTGCGCGTCATCCCGTCGTCGATGGTCGGCGGCGCGCTCACCGGCGCCCTGTCGATGCTCTTCGGTGCCACGCTCCGTGCCCCGCACGGCGGCATCTTCGTGGTCCCGCTGATCGGCAACCCGTTCCTCTACCTGGTCGCCATCGCGGCGGGCGTGTGCGTGACCACTGCCCTGGTGGTCGCCCTGAAGACCCTGCGCAAGCCTGTGCCGGGCACGGCGGCCGCCGAGGCGGGCGAGGGCGCGCCGACCGAGCCCGCCGACCGGAAGCAGCCGGTGGCGGCCTGAGCGGCTCCCTCCTGCCCCTTGTCCCTTTGGTGCACTGTGAGTTGTTCACGGCACCTGCGAGATACATCACGGTCCGGGGCCAAAGTCCCGGACCGTGGTGTCTACTGAGCACATGCCTCAGCATGTCTCGACCCTGATGTGGATAGGTGTGGCCGTCCCCGCCACGCTGACCGTCGCCTGCCTGATCGGTCTCGCCCGCATCCGACGCGGCATCCGCCTCGAGACCGCTCGACAGCAGTCCACCCCGAGGCTGTCGGGCCTCCCGCTCCAGCGCGGGGCCGGACCCGGCCGGGAGTTCGTGGAACTGACCCCGGAGGAGAAGGACGCCTTCGCGGGCCTGGTACGTCGACTCGGCAACGGCCGCTGAGGCTCACCCCGGCCGAGCGGGCGGCGGCCGCCTCCACGCCGTACCCGTCGGCACCGGCCGGCGAGGTCTAGGACATCTGCGCCGCGCGCCGTTCCATCGCGCCGCGGGCCGCGTCCTCCGTCACGTACACCTCGCACATGTGGCGACCGTCGGGGGTCGCCGTGTGCTCGACCTCCCAGAGTGAGATCTCCACGCCGTCGTCCAGCAGGAACGCGTGCTCGTAGAGCGAGAAGCACAGTCCCGCGCGGCCCGCGCGGCAGGGGCGGCCGAAGGCCTGGGTGATCCGGTGACCGGACGCCGCCGCCAGCAGGGACGCGACGTCCGCGCCCGGCCGGTCGGCGTTCTCCGCGCGCCGCAGCAGACGGCGTGCGTGGTCGGCGGAGTCGTCGCACGCGTACGCGTGCCGTGCCTGGGGCAGCGGCGAGAGCTGGACCAGCACCGGCAGCTCGAACTCCGGCGCGTCCGGCGGGAGCGGCAGCCGCGCCGTGGCGGTGCTCAGCTCCTCCTCGTCGTCGTACACCTCGTGCTGCACCTCGCTGCCCGGCGCGGTGTTGTGCACCAGCTCCCACAGGGTGAGCGCCGAGCCGTCGGCGAGCAGCCAGGTGTGCCGGTAGGTCTCCCGGTGCAGTCCGGCGCTGTGGTGCGCCGAGTGCAGCGAACCGTCGTAGGCCAGGGCGCAGTCGAGTCGCCGTATGGTCTCGTCGGGTAACTCGAAGGAGTTCAGGGCGCGGCCGAGCAGTCGCGCGAGGTGCTCCTCCGGAGACTCGGGCGACTCGCGTGGCTCGTACGCAGTCGTCTCGTACGGAACGCTCAAGGTTTCTCCCGGCGTTGCTGCATGTCACCTTGTGGGTGCATACCGTAGCCCCTCGGTCGAGCGTCATGTCCGCGAACCGAGAAAACGTCCGCGAGGAAAACGCCCGGCCCGCGCGAGAAGTTCCCGTGTGAGCCGTCGTTCCGTCAAAATCCGCTGGTCAACAGGGTGTTGTGAAGCGGGGACCGGACAGAGGGAGGCACCGGAGGTCAACGGGCGCCGTACAGCTCCTCGTAGGCCGGCCAGTCCCCGCCCGGTCCGGTCACCGCCTCGGCGGCCCGTACCGCGCGGACGATCGCGCGGGTCACCTGGTCCGCGCCCGCCGCGAGGATCTCGTTCAGGGCGAGCGGGGAGCCGGGGTCGAGCGGACGCGCCCCGGTGGCCAGCGCGAACACCGTGTCGCCGTCGTTGAGCAGGTGCACCGGACGTACGGCGCGCGCGATGCCGTCGTGCGCCGTGCCGGCCAGCTTCTGCGCCTGCGCCTTGGTCAGGTCCGCGTCGGTGGCGACCACCGCCAGGGTGGTGTTCAGCGGGGGCGGCGTGTTCCTCGCGGCAGCCTCGGCGAGGCGCCGCCGCGCGGCCTCGTGCACCCGCGCGTCGGGGTAGTCCACCGGTCCCTGGAACAACTCCCCGTACAGCACCCCCGTTTCCGGATCGACCGGCGAGCCCACCGCGTTGGCCACCGCCAGGGCGGCCACCGTGATGCCCGAGTCGAGCACCGTGCTCGCCGTGCCGACTCCTCCCTTGAGCGGTCCCACGGCCGCTCCGGTCCCGGCGCCCACGCACCCCTCTGGCACGCGCCCGCCCACTTCGCTCGCCGCCGCGGCCTCGACCGCGGCGCGTCCGGTGACCGCGTCCGGCCGGGCCCGGAAGTCACCGCCGCGGCCCAGGTCGAACACGCAGGCGGCGGGTACGACCGGTACGACATGCGAAGGGTCCGGGCCGACCTTGACCCCGCGCCCCCGCTCCTCCAGCCAGGCCATCACCCCCGAGGCGGCGTCCAGTCCGTAGGCGCTGCCGCCGGTCAGGACGACCGCCTCCACCGTCCGCACCAGGTTGCGCGGATCGAGGGCGTCGGTCTCCTTGGTTCCGGGGCCGCCGCCGCGCACCTCCACGGCGGCGACGGCGCCGCCCTCCGGCGCGAGCACGACCGTCGTGCCGGTGAGCCAACCGCCGCCCGTGCGCGTCGCATGTCCCACCCGCACGCCTTCGACGTCCGTCAGAGCGTCCACAGTCATGGGAGCCAGTCTCCCGGGCGCGGCGCAGTCACGGGCCTCTTCGGAGGAACGGCGTGCAACGTCACGCCGCCTGACGCGGACCGTACCCTTGAAGCATGAGTACCGCCCCCGAGCCCGCCCCCGAACCGCGTGACCCGAAGGCCGCGCTGATCTTCGACGACCCGCTGAGCCAGCAGTCCACGGACGACACCGACCGCGGGTGGGGCGAGCACACGGACGGCGACTCCGCCGCCGACCTCAAGCGCTTCCTGGACGAGAAGCCTCCCCACCACCTCTGAGGCGCGCGGGGCCCGCCGGAGCGTGGCGGCTACCGCTCGCCGTATTCGGAGCGGCGCCGGGCGACCAGCTCGTCGCGGATCTGCTTGAGCACCTCCAGCTCGGTCAGCTCCACGACCTCCTCCGTGCCCTCCCTGGCCTTCTTCCGCGCCTCCTGGCGGGCCAGGAACTTGGCCATGGGCAGGACCATCAGGAAGTAGACCACCGCGGCGGTGATCAGGAACTGGAGAGCGGCGCCGAGCACCGAACCCCACATGATCTGGATGCCCTGATCGCCCTTGCAGGTGGCGCTCAGGCACGAGTCGTAATGGTCGAGGTTCTTGGTGCCGATCGCTCCGATGACCGGACTGATCATCCCCTTCACCACCGCGTTGACGATGTTGGTGAAGGCGGCGCCGACGACCACCGCTACTGCCAGATCGACGACGTTCCCGCGCATCAGGAAGGCTTTGAAGCCCTGCCAGACACTCGGGTCCTTCTTGTCGCTCACCTGGGGCCCCTCCTTGGACATGCAATTGCAACGTGCGGAACGAACAGCTCCGCAACCTACGGCTCACCACAGGGTCACCGCCAGCCTGGCCGTCGCGCTCGCCCCGGCCAGCCCCGCCGCGGTGGAGCGTGGTACCGACAGTGCCACCAGTGCCCCGCCCCCGGCCGCGTCGTCCACGGGCTCCGGGACCTTGGCCACCCGGGCGCCGTGTGCGACCACCCGGGCCTGCCCGCCTGTCGCCGGATCCTCCGCGGCGATCACGTCGACCCGGTCGCCGGGGCGCAGCAGCCGGACCGTGGCCGCGTCCGCGATGCGCACGGGCGCGATCACCGTGCGCACCTCGTCCGCGCCGCGGCGCCCGGCGGCCTGACCGGCTCCGTCGGCCGGTGCCGGCTGCCCGCGGGCGGGTCCGCCGCGAGAGGGGTCCGGAGCGTCCCGTGGGCCCGCCGCCACGAGCGCGGCCGCGGTCACGGCGAGCCCGGCCGCCACCGCGCGCCCCCGGTGCCGTACGGGCCGGCGCAGCCCGTACCGACCGCCGCGCACGCGCACCGGCGCGAAGTGCGGCACCTCACACGTGGCCGGGGCGTCCGTACCGGGCGCGTACGGAGAGGACCGCGTGAGGGACGCCGAGGAAGCTGAAGTGCCCGGCCAGGGGGAGGGCATCGGAGAGGAAGGCAGGGGAGTGGGCGGCACCGGAGAAGACGGCAACGGCCAGGACGAAGACGGAGAGGAGGGAGACGGGGAGGACGAAGACGGCAGGGACATGCGGACCACCACCAGCGACGGGGATTTCGGCTTGTCACGCCCACGATGAGGCATCGCGCCGCCGCCCGCCGGAGCCCGTGTGCTACCCGCCGGTTGTGGACAACTCCCTCACCCGAAGGAGCAATTCCGTCCCACTACGGCAGCGCGAACCCCGGGTCCATCCCGCCCAGCGCGCCGCCGCACAGGCAGTCCCGCTGCTCGGTCGTGGGCAGCGCGGCCACCGCGTCGAACAGAACGCCCCGCAGCCGTTCCACGTTGGCCGCGAACACCCGCAGCACCTCCTCGTGCGAGACGCCCTCGCCGGTCTCCGCGCCCGCGTCCAGGTCGGTGACCAGCGTCAGCGAGGTGTAGCAGAGCTCCAGTTCACGGGCGAGCGCCGCCTCGGGGTGGCCGGTCATGCCCACCACCGACCAGCCCTGCGCCTGGTGCCACAACGACTCGGCCCGGGTCGAGAAGCGAGGTCCCTCCACCACGACGAGGGTGCCGCCGTCCACCGCGTCCCAGTCCCGCCCGCGCGCCGCCTTCAGCGCGACGGTCCGGCCCACGGGGCAGTACGGGTCGGCCAGTGAGACGTGCACGACGTTCGGCATCGTGCCGTCGGGCTGCGGCAGCCCGTCGAAGTAGGTCTGCGCCCGGGACTTCGTACGGTCGACGAACTGGTCGGGAACGAGCAGCGTGCCAGGACCGTACTCGGGGCGCAGCCCGCCCACCGCACAGGGCCCGAGCACCTGGCGCACGCCCACCGAGCGCAGCGCCCACAGGTTGGCCCGGTAGTTGATGCGGTGCGGCGGGAGGCGGTGGCCCCGGCCGTGCCGGGGCAGGAAGGCGACCCGCCGGCCGGCGACCTCACCGAGGAAGAGGGAGTCGCTGGGTGCCCCGTACGGCGTGTCCACCCGGACCGCGGTCACGTCGTCGAGGAACGAGTAGAAGCCGGAACCGCCGATGACACCGATCTCTGCGTTCGCCATGACCAGCACACTAGCGCCCGCGCACACGCCGAGGACCCCACCGTCCCACGACGGCGGGGTCCCGGAAAGAAGACGTCAGGCGGCGGAGCTGCCGGCCGAGCTCGTGGACGTCGAGGACGACCCCGACGTTCCCGACGAGGAGGACGAGCCGGAGGAGGACTCCGACGAGGAAGACGAGGAACCCGAAGAAGACGGGCTCGACGACTTCGACGACGCCGGGCTGCTGCTCGAGGAGGAGCCTCGGCTGTCGTTGCGGTAGAAGCCGGATCCCTTGAAGACAATGCCGACCGCGGAGAACACCTTCTTCAGGCGGCCACCGCAACCGGGGCACTCGGTGAGCGCGTCGTCGGTGAACTTCTGCACCGCCTCGAGGCCCTCGCCGCACTCGGTGCACTGGTACTGATAGGTGGGCACTGTCTTCCTCCTGGCACTCTCACTCGATGAGTGCTAACGACGGTCCATAGTGACGTATTCCCGAGGATCAGTCCACTGTGACGTGAGCGCGGTGACCGACGCCACGTGCGACTGTGCGGCCGTGCGACCGGGCCGCGAGCCGCGACCTGAGGGCGATCAGGGTGAGGAGGGCGAGCACCGTGCCGGCCATCGGCACCAGGAAGCCGGCGCCGCCCCACAGGCGGTCCTCCAGCTGCCCGGCGACGGTGACCGCCGCCGCCTGGCCGAGCGCGACCGCGCCCGTGAGCCAGGTGAACGCCTCGGTGCGGGCGCCGACCGGGACCAGGCTCTCCACCAGGGTGTAGCCGGTGATCAGGGTGGGTGCGATGCACATGCCGACCAGGAGGCCGAGTGCCGCCAGGAGCGGCACCGAGTGCGCGGTCCACAGTGCGGACGCGGCCAGCGCCAGGGCGGTGTAGCCGACGAGGAGACGGTGCTGCGGGGCGGTCTTCCAGGCGATGGCCCCGCAGACGACGCCGGAGAGCATGTTGCCCGCGGCGAAGGTTCCGTACAGGACGCCGTTGAGGCCGGGCTCGCCGATCGACTCGGTGAACGCGGCCAGCGAGACCTGCATGCCGCCGAAGACCGAGCCGATGCCGAGGAAGGTCGCGATCAGCACCCGCACCCCGGGGACGCGCAGGGCGGAGGTGTGCTCCACGCGCGCGTGCCCATCGCCGGTGACGGACGGCTGGGTGCGCTTCTGCGCGGCGAACAGCAGACCGCCGACCAGGGTCAGCGCGGCCTCCGTGACCAGCCCGGCGGCCGGGGCGACGGTGGTGCACAGGGCGGTCGCCAGGAGGGGGCCGACGACGAACGTCAGCTCGTCGGTGACGGACTCGAAGGCGGCCGCGGTGGTCATCAGCGGCGAGTCCTTGAGCGTGACGCCCCAGCGGGCGCGCACCATCGGGCCGACCTGCGGCACCGAGGCGCCGGTCGGCACGGCCGCCGCGAACAGCGCCCACAGGGGGGCGTGCGCCAGGGCGAGCGCGGTCAGCGTCAGTCCCGCGAGGGTGTGCGCCAGAACGCCGGGGACCAGTACCGCGCGCTGCCCGTACCGGTCGGCGAGGCGCCCGCTGTAGGGCGCGAAGAGCGCCATGGAGACGCCGGTGACGGCCGCGGTGGCGCCGGCCGCGCCGTAGGAGCCGGTGGTGTGCTGCACCAGCAGCACGATGGAGATGGTGAGCATCGCGAACGGCTGGCGCGCCGCGAAACCGGGGAGCAGGAACGTCCAGGCGCCGCGGGTGCGCAGCAGCTGCCCGTATCCAGGGCGGGAGGATGCCGTCGCGGTCGGCGCCGGTTCGGTGCTGGTGACCGTGGATCCCACGGCCGTGCCTTTCTGCCGCCTGGTAGCGCGGGCCCGGGCGTGCGGGCGCGCCGAGAGCTGTCCTCTTGCGCAAACTGCGGTAGATACCGGCGCCCACTGCGGGGGACTACCCGGCCGCCATACGGTCGCGCCAGCTCTGCGTCAGGCAGAGTTGGTTCGATCAGGGTGCGTCCTCATCGTACAGGGGCGCGGGGAACACCCCTTCAGCCTCGGCTGCCCGCCCCCGCTCCGCCGGCGCCCAGCCATCCGGCCAGCTTGCCGCCCTTGCCGACCGCGCGCAGTCGCTGTTCGGCCGCCTCCCGGACCGGGTCGGTGGCGACCACGAGGAGTTCGTCGCCGCGCCGCAGGGTGGTGGTCGGCAGCGGTACGAACGACTTGCCCTCGCGGACGACCAGGGTGACCGCGGACCCGGACGGCAGCCGCAGCTCGTTGATCTCGACGCCGTGCATCCGGGACCCGGCGGGGATGGCGACGGACAGCAGGTGGCCGCGCAGCCGCTCCAGGGGCGCCGACTCGATGCCGAGGTCGGCGGCCTCCTCGCCGGAGCCCAGCCGCAGCTTGCGGGCGAGCCAGGGCAGGGTCGGCCCCTGCACGAGGGTGTAGACGACGACCAGGACGAAGACGATGTTGAAGATGCGGTGGGTGGCGTCGACCCCGTTCACCATGGGGATCGTCGCCAGGATGACGGGCACGGCGCCGCGCAGCCCGGCCCAGGACATCAGGGCCTGCTCCTGCCACGGCACCCGGAACGGCAGCAGGCTGGCCACCACGCCCAGCGGACGCGCGACCATGGTCAGCACCAGGCCGATGACGAGGGCGGGCCAGACGTCGTCGAGCAGCTCGTGCGGGGTGACCAGCAGGCCGAGCATGACGAACATGCCGATCTGGGCGATCCAGCCGAGTCCTTCGGCGAAGCCGCGGGTGGCGGGCCAGTGCGGCAGCTTGGCGTTGCCGAGCACCATCGACGCGAGGTAGACGGCGAGGAAGCCGCTGCCGTGGGCCAGCGCGCCGGCGGCGTACGCCGTGACCGCGATCGCCATGACGGCGATCGGGTAGAGGCCGGAGGCGGGCAGCGCCACATGCCGCAGACCCCAGGAACCGAGCCAGCCCACCGCCAGGCCGATGGCCGCGCCGATGGCCAGCTCCAGGGCTATCTCGCCCACCAGGACGTACCAGTGCTCGATCGGTCCCGCGGTGGAGAAGGCGACGACCAGGATGACCACCGGGGCGTCGTTGAAGCCGGACTCGGCCTCCAGGGTGCCCGTCACGCGCGCGGGCAGGGGGATCTTGCGCAGCACCGAGAAGACGGCCGCCGCGTCCGTGGAGGACACCACCGCGCCGATGATCAGCGACTGACGCCACCCCAGGCCGCTGAGGTAGTGGGCCGCGGCCGCGGTGACGCCGACGCTCACCGCGACGCCGACCACCGCCAGGGCGGTGGCGGCCGGAAGGACCGGCTTGATCTCCTTCCACTTCGTGCCGAGACCGCCCTCGGCGAGGATCACGACGAGGGCCGCGTAGCCGATGACCTGGGTCAGTTCGGCGTTGGTGAAGTGGATGCCGCCGAGGCCGTCCGAGCCCATGACGACGCCTATCCCCAGGTAGACGAGCAGGCTGGGGAGCCCGCTGCGCGAGGAGATCCGCACCGCGGCGACCGCGACGAGCAGGACGACCGAGCAGGCGAGCAGGAGCTGGTTGAGGTGGTGAACAGTCAGCAGCGGTTCCTTCCGCGAGTTCCCGGTTTACTTCGTTACCTTACCTAACTCTTGACGCTTTCTTGACGCGTCCCGTGACGAGATGAAGACGTCTCACCGCCGCTGGACCCGACTCCGCGTCAAGTGCTACCGGGCCCTGCGCCTATGGTTGCTCCAGCGCTCATTCGAAGTCACAGCCCGACCTGCCGCTCGCGTTAGGACAGCAAGGACAGCGATGCCCCCGAACACCACCGCCTCAACGGGTGACAAGGCCGGCAAGTCCGGCAGGAAGAAGGGGCGAAAAGCCCGCTTGGCCGCGCTTGTCCTGGTCCTGGCCCTCGTCGGAGGCACCGCCTACGGCGCCTACTGGTCCGTCAGCACCGTGCGCGCCTCCTTCCCGCAGACCAAGGGCACCATCACGCTGCAGGGCCTGTCGGGACCCGTCGACGTCAAACGGGACGGAAGCGGCATTCCGCAGATCTACGCCTCCAGTTCGGAGGACCTGTTCATGGCGCAGGGCTTCGTCCAGGCGCAGGACCGGTTCTACGAGATGGACGTGCGCCGGCACATGACCTCCGGGCGCCTGTCGGAGATGTTCGGCGAGGGCCAGATCAAGAACGACGAGTTCCTGCGCACTCTGGGCTGGGACCGGGTCGCCCGGCAGGAGTACGACAAGACGCTGTCGGCCTCCACCAAGAAGTACCTCCAGGCGTACTCCCAGGGAGTCAACGCCTACCTCAAGGGGCGGGAAGCCAAGGACATCTCCCTGGAGTACGCGGCCCTGGGCTTCGCCAACGACTACAAGCCCGGGCAGTGGACTCCGGTGGACTCCATCGCCTGGCTGAAGGCGATGGCCTGGGACCTGCGCGGCAACATGCAGGACGAGATCGACCGGGCCCTGATGACCAGCCGCCTCGGCCCGAAGCAGATCAAGGACCTCTACCCGGACTACCCGTACAGCCGGAACAAGCCGATTGTCAGCGAGGGCCAGTACAACGCGCTCACCCAGGCGTTCGAAGCGAGCGGCGGCGCGACGGACACGAGCGGCGGCACCTCGACCGGCACCGGCACCGGTACGCCCGGTTCGGCCGACTCGACGGGCACGGGCGGCGCCACCGGCACCGCGACGGACGCGAGCGGCTCCTCCGGTGTGCAGAGCCAGCTGATGGGCCTCCACGACGTCCTGGACGGCCTTCCGACGGCCGTCGGCGTCAACGGCAACGGCATCGGCTCCAACTCCTGGGTCGTCTCCGGGCGGTACACGATCACCGGCAAGCCGCTGCTCGCCAACGACCCGCACCTGTCGGCCTCGCTGCCCTCGGTCTGGTACCAGATGGGCCTGCACTGCCGCGAGCTTTCCAAGGCGTGCCCGTACGACGTCACCGGCTACACCTTCGCGGGCATGCCCGGTGTGATCATCGGCCACAACCAGGACATCGCCTGGGGTATGACCAACTCCGGTGTCGACGTCACCGACCTCTACCTGGAGAAGCTGAGCGGCGACGGCTACCTGCGCGACAACAAGACGGTGCCGTTCCGGACCCGCGAGGAGACCATCAAGGTCGCCGGCGGCACGTCCAAGACGATCGTCGTGCGCGAGACCAGCGACGGAATGCCCCTGCTGTCCGACCGCTCCGACGAGCTGATGGCGGTCGGCAAGAAGGCGGCGGTCAACACCGCGGCGCCCGACCGCGGCGACGGTTACGCGATCGCCCTGAAGTGGACCGCGCTGGAGCCGGGCACCAGCATGGACGCCGTCTTCGCCATGAACGGCGCGAAGGACTGGAAGTCCTTCCGGTCGGCCGCGGAACTGTTCGACGTGCCCTCGCAGAACCTGATCTACGCCGACACCAAGGGCAACATCGGCTACACGCTGCCCGGCCGCATCCCCACGCGCGCGAAGAACGACGACGGCTCCGTCCCGTCGCCGGGCTGGGACTCCGGCTACGACTGGACCGGCTACATCAAGCCGCAGGAACTGCCCTACGAGTACAACCCCGAGCGCGGCTACATCGTCACCGCCAACCAGGCCGTCGTCGACCCGAAGTCCTACCCGTACACGCTCACCACGGACTGGGGCTACGGCACCCGCAGCCGGCGGATCACCGACCTGATCCAGAAGAAGATCGACGGCGGCGGCAAGATCTCCACCGACGACATGCGCCAGATGCAGATGGACAACAGCAGCGCGATCGCCAACCTGCTGGTGCCCAAGCTGCTGAACATCGACATCGGCGACAAGGACGTCCGCGAGGCGCAGAAGCTGCTGGAGGGCTGGGACCGCACGCAGGACGCCGACTCGGCCGCCGCCGCGTACTTCAACGCCGTCTGGCGCAACATCCTCAAGCTGTCCTTCGGCAACAAGCTGCCCAAGGAGCTGCGGGTCAAGGGCCAGTGCCTGTGGGTGGAGCCGACCGGCAACACGGGCCCGGCCGACGAGAACCAGAAGGTCCGCGAGTGCGGTCAGCGCGACGCCGACCAGGCGCAGCCGGACGGCGGCGACCGCTGGTTCGAGGTGGTCCGGGGGCTCGTCGAGAACCCGGACAGCGACTGGTGGAAGACTCCGGCGTCGGGCACCCGCCCCAAGGCGGACAACCGCGACGAGCTGTTCAAGCGCGCCATGATCGACGCCCGCTGGGAGCTGACCGCCAAGCTCGGCAAGGACATCGACACCTGGAGCTGGGGCCGGCTGCACCGCCTGTTCCTGAAGAACCAGACCCTGGGCACCGAGGGGCCCGGCGTCCTGAAGTACGTCCTCAACCGCGGGCCCTGGAAGCTGAGCGGCGGCGAGGCCGCGGTCAACGCCTCCGGCTGGAACGCCGCCGGCGGCTACGGCGTGGTGTGGGTGCCGTCCATGCGGATGGTGGTCAACCTCGACGACCTCGACAAGTCCAAGTGGATCAACCTCACCGGCGCCTCCGGGCACGCCTTCAGCGCCCACTACACCGACCAGACGGGCAAGTGGGCCAAGGGCGAGCTGCTCTCGTGGTCCTTCTCGCCGAACGCGGTCGACAAGAGCACGAGCGACACACTGGTGCTCAAGCCGTGAGCCGCTGAGGCCACAACGGCGGCGAAGGCCCTCCACGTGCGCGTGGAGGGCCTTCGCCGTACCCGAGCCGTGCCGGCGGCCGAAGCGGTGCCGGCCGTGCCGAAGGCCGTGCGCGTCAGGTGAAGCGGCGTACCCCCGAAGGTGTCACCACGGCCTGCACCGGTCGGTCGTGGGGCTCCTCGGGGAGGTGCTCGACGACCTCCGTGTCGTACAGCAGGACCACGAGGGCGGGATGCGCCCGCGCCGCCTCCAGGCGGGCCAGGACACGGTCGTAGGACCCTCCGCCGCGCCCCAGGCGCATCCCGCGCGCGTCGACGGCGAGGCCGGGCAGCAGGACCACGTCGGCCGTCGCCACGGCGTCCGGGCCGAGACGCTCCCCGGCCGGCTCGAACAGCGCCATCCTCCCGCCGTGCTGCACGCG
Source organism: Streptomyces sp. NPDC004721 (assembly GCF_053601495.1). Classification (NCBI taxonomy): domain Bacteria; kingdom Bacillati; phylum Actinomycetota; class Actinomycetes; order Kitasatosporales; family Streptomycetaceae; genus Streptomyces; species Streptomyces sp. NPDC004721. The sequence goes on along the minus strand of NZ_JBSGBZ010000052.1, from coordinate 7,707 downwards.
CGTGAGGGAGCCCTCCCCGGTGTACGCGCCCCAGTCCAGGTCGTTGTCGGGCAGCAGCGCGGGCAGCAGCACACGCACGCCCCGCGCGCGCAGCGCGTCGAGGAGCGGAGGTGTTCCCGGTTCGGTGCCCACGGAGACGTACGCCGCGATCGTGCGCGCCCGCGTCAGCTCGGGCAGTTCCAGGGCACGCTCCGCCAGCGCGTGCGCCGCCTCCCGCACTTCATCCACGGTCAATGTCTTCCTCACCGTGAGGATTTCTCGCCGCAAGGTGCGCTTGGCAGGCTCGGCGTCGTGTCCGTTGTGGCTCACTGGTCCTTCCGTACCCTTCCTTATGCCGGTATGTCTGCTCATATGAGAGTCAATTAACCGGAGAGGCAGATTCCGCGCAAAGGCAGCGGATAGGGTTGCGGCCATGACACAGGCGCACCCCAGGATCAGCAAGGCTGTCATTCCCGCGGCAGGTCTTGGCACCCGGTTCCTGCCGGCCACCAAGGCCACTCCCAAGGAGATGCTGCCGGTCGTCGACAAGCCGGCGATCCAGTACGTGGTCGAGGAGGCCGTCTCCGCGGGCCTCGACGACGTCCTCATGGTGACCGGCCGGAACAAGCGGCCGCTGGAGGACCACTTCGACCGCAACTACGAGCTGGAGTCCGCCCTGGAGAAGAAGGGCGACGGCGAGCGGCTCGCCAAGGTGCAGGAGTCCAGCGACCTCGCGTCGATCCACTACGTCCGCCAGGGCGACCCCAAGGGCCTGGGCCACGCCGTGCTGTGCGCGGCCCCGCACGTGGGCAGCGAGCCCTTCGCCGTCCTGCTCGGCGACGACCTGATCGACCCGCGCGACCCGCTGCTCCAGCGGATGATCGAGGTCCAGGAGACCTACGGCGGCAGTGTGATCGCCCTCATGGAGGTCGCGCCCGAGCAGATCCACCTCTACGGCTGCGCGGCCGTGGAGGCCACCGAGGACGGCGACGTCGTCCGGGTGACCGGCCTGGTCGAGAAGCCGGACGCGGCGCAGGCCCCCTCCAACTACGCGATCATCGGCCGTTACGTCCTCGACCCGCACATCTTCGACATACTCCGCAAGACCGAGCCCGGTCGCGGCGGTGAGATCCAGCTCACCGACGCCCTTCAGCACCTGGCCGAAGCACACGCGTCGGCGACCACCGACGAGCAGCGGGCCGGCGGCCCGGTGCACGGCGTCGTCTTCAAGGGCCGCCGCTACGACACCGGGGACCGTGGCGACTATCTGCGTGCCATTGTCAGACTCGCGTGCGAACGTGAGGACCTGGGCCCGGACTTCAGGGCCTGGCTTCAGCGGTACGTAGCCGAGGAGATGTAACGACGTTGAGCAGCGCCGAGCCCCGCACCGCCGGCCCGGACCACCTGTGGTCGGTGGACGAGCACCTGGAGGACATCCTCACCACCGTCCGCCCCCTGGAACCCATCGAGCTGCAACTGCTCGATGCCCAGGGCTGTGTCCTGGTGGATGACGTCACGGTGCCGCTCTCGCTGCCGCCGTTCGACAACAGCTCCATGGACGGCTACGCGGTACGGGTCACGGACGTCTCGGGCGCGAGCGAGGAGTTCCCGGCCGTGCTGGAGGTCGTCGGGGACGTCGCGGCGGGCGCGGCCGGCCTGCTCCGGGTGGGCCCGGGACAAGCGGCGCGGATCATGACCGGTGCCCCGCTGCCGCCCGGCGCCGAGGCGGTCGTCCCCGTCGAGTGGACCGACGGCGGGCTCGGCGAGGGCCCGGTGAGCGCGATGCGCGCCCGGAGCCTCGCCCCCGAGGGCGCCGACGGGCACGTACGCGTGTACCGGCCGGCCGAGGCACGCGCGCACGTGCGCGCGAAGGGCAGCGATGTGGAGGCGGGCGAGCGAGCCCTGCGGGCCGGTACGGTCCTCGGGCCGCCGCAGATCGCGCTGCTCGCCGCGATCGGCCGCGGCACGGTCCTGGTGCGCCCGCGCCCGCGCGTGGTGGTGATGTCCACCGGCAGCGAACTCGTCCAGCCCGACGAGCAGCTCGGCGACGGCCAGATCTACGACTCCAACAGCTTCGCCCTGACCGCGGCCGCCCGGGACGCGGGCGCCATCGCCTACCGGGTGGGCGCCGTCGCCGACGACGCCGACACCCTGCGGTCCACCATCGAGGACCAGCTCGTCCGCGCCGACCTGCTGGTCACCACCGGCGGGGTGAGCGTGGGGGCGTACGACGTGGTCAAGGAGGCGCTGTCCGACGTCGGCGACGAGGGCGAGCCGGGCGGCGGCGTGGAGTTCCGCAAGATCGCCATGCAGCCCGGCAAGCCGCAGGGCTTCGGGACCGTCGGCGCCGACCACGTGCCGCTGCTGGCCCTGCCCGGCAACCCGGTGTCGTCGTACGTCTCCTTCGAGCTGTTCGTCCGCCCCGCCATCCGCACCCTGATGGGCCTTCAGGACGTCCACCGGCCGACCGTGCGCGCGACACTGGCCGCGGACCGGGCGCTGAGCTCGCCGAAGGGACGCAGGCAGTTCCTGCGCGGGGTGTACGCCGACGGCGAGGTCAGGCCCGTGGGCGGCGCCGGATCCCATCTGATCGCGGCCCTCGCGCTGGCCGACGCGCTCATCGTCGTCCCCGAGGACGCCGAGTCCGTCGAGCCCGGTGCCGAGGTCGAGGTGGTCCTGCTCGGCTGAGCCGTGCGGGGTGGCGGTACCGTGTCGCGCACAACAGGCCCGTGCGCCGCACGGCGACGGGCCCGGACCGGGAGCCCCACACGATCATGACTGTGCCTTCCCGGGGGGAGACCCCCGGACCTCCAGCGCCGGACCGGCTGACGCACATCGACGACGCGGGCGCCGCCCGCATGGTCGACGTCTCCGGCAAGGACGTGACCGCGCGCACCGCCCGCGCCAGCGGTCGCGTCCTCGTCTCGCCCCGCGTGGTCGAACTGCTGCGCGGCGAGGGGGTGCCCAAGGGCGACGCCCTCGCCACCGCGCGGATCGCCGGGATCATGGGCGCCAAGCGCACCCCGGACCTCATCCCGCTGTGCCACCCGCTGTCGGTGTCGGGTGTGAGACTGGAGCTGTCGGTCGCGGACGACGCCGTGGAGATCGAGGCCACGGTGAAGACCACGGACCGCACGGGCGTCGAGATGGAGGCGCTCACCGCGGTGTCCGTCGCCGCGCTCACCGTGATCGACATGGTCAAGGCCGTCGACAAGGGAGCGGTCATCACGGACGTGCGCGTGGAGGAGAAGACGGGCGGCAAGTCGGGCGACTGGAGCCGGGCATGACACTGGACGCATCGGCCGGAGACGCACTGCTCGCGCCGTACAGCGCTCTGGTGGTCACGGCCTCCAACCGGGCCGCCGCCGGGGTCTACGAGGACACGGGCGGTCCGCTGGTCGCCGACGGCCTCCGGCGCCTCGGCTTCGCCGTCGACGGGCCGCGGGTCGTACCGGACGGAGACCCGGTGGAGGCCGCGTTGCGCGCCGCCGTCGAGGCCGGGTACGACGCCGTCGTCACCACCGGCGGCACGGGTGTCTCGCCCACCGACCGGACGCCCGAGGCGACCCGCCGGGTGATCGAGGCCGAGGTGCCGGGAATCGCGGAGGCCATCCGGGCGTTCGGCATGCGGAAGGTGCCGACCGCGGCGCTGTCCCGAGGGCTGGCCGGAGTGGCCGGAGGGACGCTGATCGTCAACCTGCCGGGCTCCACGGGCGGAGTGAAGGACGGACTGGCCGTCCTGGAACCCCTGTTGAAGCACGCCGTCGACCAGTTGCGCGGCGGCGACCACGTCAGACCTGGTGCCGGTAGTGGGGGTGCGAGCTGAACAGCCCATCCTGGCCCGTCGTGCTCGCGGAGGGCGATGTCGTCCTCCGTCCGATAAAGCTGCGCGACCAGCGGGCCTGGCGCGAGGTGAACCGGCGCAACCGGGACTGGCTCAGGCCCTGGGAGGCGACGATTCCGCCGCCCACGCCCGGCGGGCCCATCACGCACCGGCCGACCTACCGGCAGATGGTGCGCCACCTCAGGTCCGAGGCGCACGCGGGCCGCATGCTGCCGTTCGTCATCGAGTACCAGGGCCGGCTGGTCGGGCAGTTGACCGTCGCCGGGATCACCTGGGGCTCGATGTGCTCGGGCCACGTCGGCTACTGGGTCGACGAGTCGGTGGCCGGCCGCGGGGTGATGCCGACGGCCGTGGCGATGGTCGTGGACCACTGTTTCCGCACCGTCGGACTGCACCGCATCGAGGTCTGCATTCGGCCCGAGAACGGGCCGAGCCGACGGGTGGTGGAGAAACTCGGATTCCGCGAGGAGGGTCTGCGGCCCCGTTATCTCCACATCGACGGCGGGTGGCGCGACCACTTGGTGTTCGCGCTCACCGCGGAAGAGGTGCCCGAGGGGCTGCTGAACCGCTGGCGCCGGACCCGGGCTCTGAGGACGCCGAAGGAGAATCCTGCCTCACCCGGAAATTGAATGAATGTTCGAAATTGATCGGCCTGCGATCCGACCCGGACCCGCTCGCGATCGTCCGGGTGGCATTGAATTCGCGTCCTTGACGTCCTGCTGATCACATCGATCGCAAAAAAAGTTCGAAATATCAGCCAGATCGTGCGACACACCGGCGCAATTGGCAGATGGCCTCATGCAAACCCCTCTACCGTGGGAGGCGTGAGCAGCAGCGGCCTCATCTACGCAGTCATCGTCGGGGCCTGGGCCGCCTACTTGGTGCCGATGTGGCTCCGTAGGCAGGACGAGCTGAACGAGGCCCGTCCGACGGAACGCTTCAGCACCGCCATCCGGTTCCTGTCCGGACGGGCGGGGATGGAGCGCCGGTACGCCAAGGACCTCAGGGCGCGCTCCGCCGAGGAGGGGGAGCCCGCCGACGGGGAGCCGGACGCCGTCACCGACTCGGTGGACGTCCGGGCCTTCGCCATGCCCCCGGGCAGGTCGCCGGAGCGGCAGCAGCCGCCGGCGCGGGAGGAGCGGGAGCCGGTCCGCGGCCACGACGAGCGCGACCGGACCGGCAAGCCGGCCGCCCGGGCCGCGTCCCCGGCGGCGGCCCCGCCCGCCGACGCGTCCGCGCGTCCGCGGGTCCCAGCGGCCCGGCGCACGCCCCGCGCGGAGGTGTCCGCGGCGCGTGCCCGGCGCACGAAGGTCCTCGCACGCCGCAGACGCACCACCGTCCTCCTCTTCCTCGCCTTCACCCTCGGCGCGATCGTCGCCGCGGTCGGCGGGCTCACCTTCCTGTGGGCGCCCGGAGTGCCCGCCGTGATGCTCAGCGCCTACATCGCGTACCTGCGCTCCCAGGAGCGGCGCCGCTTCGCCTACCAGATGGACCGCCGCCAGGCCGAGGTCGCCGCGCAGCGGCTGCGTGAGAGCCGCCGCCAGCCGCGTCGGCGCACGCCCCTGGACCCCGCCGCGGACGAACCGGAAGCGGGGCCTGAACCGGAGACGGAGCCGGGCCTTTCCTCCCTCGCCGCCGACCGGCGCGCCCTGGTCGAGCAGACCGACCACGCCGAGTGGCTCGACCAGCAGCGCGAGCGCCAGCGCCGCCCCGGCCAGGGCGACAGCTGGGACCCGGTTCCGGTGCCGCTGCCCACCTACGTCACCGCCCCGGTCGCCCCGCGGGCCACCTCCGACGTGGACCTCGGCGCTCCGGACGCCTGGAGCTCGGCGCGGTCGTCCGCCGCGGTGCCGGAGCAGGAGGCGGCGGCCCCGGCCGCAGCCGAGCCCCCGCCGCACGCCGAGGACAGGTCCGCCGCCGACGGCCGCACCGACGCCCGCCGCGCCGCCTCGGCCCGCCGCTCCCGCGAGCGCGGCCGCACCCCCCTCTTCGACCAGTACGAGGACGGCGACCGCCGCCGCGCGGCCAACGAGTGACTCCCGCCCCTGACCAGCCAGGGAACGGATTACCAACCACCCGGGCGAGGATGCTAGAGTTTCACTCGTTGCAAGGGCCTGTGGCGCAGTCCGGTAGCGCACCTCGTTCGCATCGAGGGGGCCAGGGGTTCAAATCCCCTCAGGTCCACGCAGCTCAAAGCCCCGGTCGGGAAACCGACCGGGGCTTTGACGTGTCACGCGGGGATCACAGGAGCAGCGGTATGAGCGACCGGGGCGCGTGATGGCGGGTCAGTGGATCAGGTTCACCACGGCCGCGCAGTGCGGATCGGGCGGCGGCGCGCCCACCACCCTGCGCAACGTCATCCACTACAGCTGGTAGCGCGAATTGAGAGCCCCTTCCGCCGCGCCGTGGCGGGAGGGGCCTCGCGTCAGGACTGGAGCGGCTTCGCCAGGCAGATGCTCGACTCGTACTCGCGGTAGTAGCCGAACTTCGTGCACGGCTCGTAGCCGGTGGAGGCGTACAGGGCGACGGCCTCCGGCTGCTGGTCGCCCGTCTCCAGGACCATGCGGACGCGCCCGGCGGCGCGGGCGTCGTCCTCCAGGGCGGCGAGGATGCGGCGGGCCAGACCGCGGCCGCGCATCGACTCGATCACGTACATCCGCTTGAGTTCGGCGTCGCCGTCCTCGTTGCCCTCGGCGTTCTTGTCCCGGCTGCGCCAGCCGCCCGTGGCGACGGGGGTGCCGTCCTCGTCGTAGGCGATCAGGTACGCGCCGTTCGGCGGCCGGAAGTCGGCCGGGTCGAGGGGCGTGGCGTCGCCACCGTCGCCGTAGCGGACGTGGTACTCGGCCTGTACCTCGTCGTTCAGCTTGACGGCGTCGGGGTGGTCGAAGGGCACGGGGCGGATGTTCATGTGGGAACCGTCTGTCGATGCGGATGTCGGGGCAGGTGGCCTCCGGGAAGACCTCGTCCAGTGTGCCGGTAGGGTGCCCGGGTGCTGACTGTGACCTCCGTCAATGTGAATGGACTGCGTGCCGCCGCCAAGAAGGGCTTCGTGGAGTGGCTCGCGGGGACCGGGGCCGACGTGCTGTGCCTCCAGGAGGTGCGGGCCGAGCCGCACCAGTTGCCGGAGCACGTCCGCACGCCGGACGGCTGGCACGTCGTGCACGCGTCGGCCGCCGCCAAGGGCCGCGCCGGCGTCTCCCTCTACACCCGCCGCGAACCCGACCGGGTCCGGATCGGGTTCGGATCGGCCGAGTTCGACGGCAGCGGGCGCTACGTCGAGGCCGACCTGCCCGGCGTCACGGTCGCCAGCCTCTACCTGCCCTCCGGCGAGGTCGGCACCGAGCGGCAGGACGAGAAGGTCCGGTTCATGGACGAGTTCCTCGCCCATCTCAAGGAGTTGCGGGAACGGGCCGCCGCCGACGGCCGCGAGGTGCTCGTCTGCGGCGACTGGAACATCGCCCACCGGCAGGCCGACCTCAAGAACTGGCGCGGCAACACCAAGAACTCCGGCTTCCTCCCGGAGGAGCGGGAGTGGCTGAGCACGGTCTTCGCCCCCGAGGCGGGCGGGTACGCCGACGTCGTGCGCGAACTGCACCCGGACGGTGAGGGGCCGTACACCTGGTGGTCCTACCGGGGGCGGGCCTTCGACAACGACACGGGGTGGCGGATCGACCTCCAGGTGGCCACGCCCGGGCTCGCCGCCAAGGCCGTCAAGGGGTACGTCGAGCGGGCGGCCACGCACGCCGAGCGCTGGTCGGACCACGCCCCGGTGACGGTCGTGTACGACCTCTAGTGCCCCGACAGGCAACGTTCGCCCCGTCGCGACGCCCGGCACGCCCTCTCGCCGCACCGGCCGAAAGCCCAAGTACGTCCAGTACGAGGAC
>NZ_JBSGBZ010000051.1:0-57018 GCF_053601495.1 Streptomyces sp. NPDC004721 | reverse complement strand
GACGGGTTCGCCGCGGCCACCATCGAGCTGCCTGGGAGCGGTGACCGGCCCCGTTGGGCCGCCGCCGAGCAGGCCCGTGCCGACCTGCGCCGGGCCATGCAGGCCGGCGAGCCGGTCAGCGACGAGATCATCGACGCCCTCATCCTCCCGCTGGTCGAAAAGTCGGCCCCGGAATGGCAGGCCGCCCTGGACGCCCTCCTTTCGCTGCCCGAGATCGGGGGCCCGGTCGGGTACTCGGGGGGAGTGATTTCCATCGGCATCCGGCTTGCGGTGGTCGAGCCCCGCATCGTAGCCGCCGGTTTCTTCGCCGGGAGTTTCGTGCCTCGCGCCATGTTCGAGGAGGCCCGGCAGGTCACTATTCCACTGCACGTCCTGCTGCAGTGGGACGACGAGGGGAACGACCGGCAGGCGGCCCTGGACCTGTTTGACGCCTTCAGCTCCAAGCAGAAGTCCCTGCACGCCAATATGGGCGGGCACACCGGTGTCCCGCGGTTCGCAGGGGAGGACGCGGCCCAGTTCTTCGCTCGGCATCTGAAGTGAGGCCGGCCCGCCGGGCCACCACCAGACGGTAAGCCGTGTTGGCCAGGATGCTGCTCATCGAGGGCAGCTCCCGGCGCCCCTCTGCTGTTATGCCGCGGGTCCCTGCCCAGTCGGTGGGGGCCCGCGCCGCCCGAAGCCATGAATTGTTCGATTTCCGCGGTGCCTCGGTTGCTGCCCAATCTCGTGTCCAGGTGCTGTCGGTTCTCGGGTTCTGGCACACATTTGTGATCGGTGACGCTGCGTGGTCGATCACGGTTGGGTTCGGCCGTTGGCTGGGTGTCATGATCGTGCGTATGGGAGCTCTCTTCGGCTACTACGTCGCTGCTGATGACGAAGACGCCGTTCGAGCTGTGGTCCGTGAGGACGGACAGCCGATGGGAACGGGGTATGACTCGTTCGTCGTGAAGGGCGTCGATCCGGTGGTCGAGCTGCTGCCGGCCGAGGTGCTCGTTACTGGGCGAACTGCCGATGCTGTCGAGGCTGATTCGCGGCATGGGCATTTGGTCGGGATGGTGGGTGACGGAGAAGTCGTCACGCTGTCGCTTACGGATTCCTTTCGTGACTCCCTCGCCCGTTTCGACCGGAAGCAACTGGGCGAAGTGGCCCGTGGTTGGTCTGCGTCGAGCGTCTTCAGCGCTCAGTCGGAGCTGAGTGGGCTCACGGGCTTCTTGGAAGGTCTCGCTGCACTTGCAGAGAGGGCGCTCGTTCGCGGCCACCGGTTGTACTGCTGGGTCAGTATGTAGTGACGCGGCGTTCAGCCTGCCAACGGGACTCGCTTGCGCAGCAGGTTGAAGCCGGCTCGACCGTACATTTGGCGCTTGATCATCTTGATGTGAACGAAGATCAACAGTCACGCAGGTGGATGGACCACAGAGCTTGAGCCAGAACCGGTTCTCGTGAACAAAGCCATTCGCGGACGCCGCGCGTCGACGTGATCGGGGTGGCGTCCCGGTCGATGTCGGCGAGCCGGGCCTCGGTGGCGGCATCGAACCGGCCGGGGCGGGTGCAGGCGTCGACCTGACGGGTCGTGGTGCTCACCGTGACCGATGACGATGTTGCGCTGCTCAGCCACGTCGGATGGAGAACAAGCGCGCCGCCACAACCAGCACCAGCCCGGCCGCGATGAGGTACAGGCCAAGATGTTCTTCGGGCACTGCCGGTGACCACACCCGCCAGGCCGACGGGGTGTAGCCGTCGGCCGCCAGGAAGGCCCCGTAGACCCTGGGGGGCGCGCTGGTCTGGCCGCGCACCCACAGCAGCACGCCTATGGCGGCGCAGGTCGCGGATATCGCATACAGGACCGTGACGCAGCGCGAGAGCGGTCTGTTCACAGGTTCTCCCTCGACTCTGTCGCTGTGGTGTGTGGATTATCGCTGCCCGTAGCGGTCACGTCCGCGCCGGGGCCATCGTGTCAAGTGCCTGTGCGTACAGCGTGGAGCGACATGGTCATGGTGAGACATCCCGCTGAGACGGGGACTTCCTTGCTGGCACCCTTGCCGGTGAGGCCGAACAGCGTGGAACACCAGACGTCCACGTCGGCGGTGCTGCCGCTGTAGGTGCGGAGGGTTGTTCCTGAGGGCATGGCGCGGGAGACGAACCGACTGCCGGCGGGCGGGCGGCCCTGCTCGTCGAGACCGAGCTGAGTGGCCGTCATGACGGCGCTGCACATGAAGTGACGGAGGGCTCCGGTCCGTCACTGTTACCGACGTAGCTGTGACGGACCGGAGGACCCTGCCGACCGGAGCGTATGGAGCCCGATAACGGCCCATCCGCCCCTGCTTCTCCGCCACGACGTCGGGGTTGCCGGCGCAACACGGTCCTCGATGAACTGTTCACGGGCATGGAGGTGTTCGTGGTGACCACGGACTAGTCGCCCACACCGACCGGACCCGTCGGCCACCCGGACACCCAGGTACGAACCTGCGCCGACGGCCTGCTGCGCGCCCTCGCCGACCGGGGCGCTCGTCGAGGGGTTCATGCTCCTCGCTGTCCGGCTGCGGGGCTGTGCGGGGGTCGGTCCCGCCTGAATGGTGACACCGAGTGGCCATCCCCGACTCGGTGACTGACCGCTCGCCAATACCGCTCGCCGCAACCCTCCGTCCATCCAGCCGGGTTACTTCTCAGTCAACCCCCCAGTAACGAGTGTCGTTCGCGATCGCACAACTTCTGCATTCACTCCCGCACTCTTGATCAGACAATCACAAAAGTCGCTGGTCGAAGCGTGGACGGCTCCCGCCTGGTGGTGACGTCGCGAATGCCAAGTCGTTTCATGTTCCATCAACATTCAACTCCCGATCCCTGTGAGCGGCATGGGCAATCCCTATGGTCCTTGAGGCTGTTGAAGGAAGGGACCCATGGAACAACTCCCCGCAATCCGGGCTCGCGGCATCACGAAGAGTTTCGGTGACGTCGTCGCCCTCGACGACATCGATCTCGATGTGACACAGGGGCAGATCCACGGCCTGGTCGGACCGAACGGTGCCGGGAAGACGACCCTGCTCGGCCTCCTGCTGGGGCTCTCGGTCGCCGACAGCGGTCGCCTCGAGGTCCTGGGGACACCGGTCGGACGGGCACTCGATGCTCCCGACGGTGTCGCCGGCTTCGTGGACGGTCCCGCGCTCTATCCCTCGCTCACCCCACGGCAGAACCTCGCAGCGCTGGCCGCACTCCGCGGCCACGACGCGCGCACGGCGGGAATCGACGACATACTCGCCGAGGTCGGCCTCACCGGCGTCGCCGACGACCGCACCCGCGGCTTCTCCCTCGGCATGCGCCAGCGGCTCGGACTCGCCGCCGCCCTGCTGACCAAGCCTCGGCTGCTCGTGCTCGACGAACCGTCCAACGGCCTTGATCCGGCGGGCAAGAAGCACGTGCACGGTGTCCTCAACCGGCTCACGGCCGACGGGACCGCCGTCGTGCTCTCAAGCCACAACATGGATGACCTAGAAGCGCTGTGCTCCGAGGTGACCATCCTCGCCACCGGACGCGTCGTTTTCTCCGGCCCGCTGAGCAAGCTGGCCACCGACAACCGTGAACTCGACTACCGGCTGCTCATCTCCGATCCGCAGGCCGCCCGCCGGGTGGCCGACGAGGCGCCCGGAGTCCGGGTCGTCGACGACTCCGGGGTACGACAGGACGCCGAACTGCTCGTCGTCCGCGCCCTGGTACCCGCCCTGGACGACCTCGTGGTGCGGCTCGTGGAGGAGGGCGTCGCGCTGCGCGAGCTCACTCCCGTGGTGTCGCCGCTCGAAGCCGCGTTCCTCGCCCTCACCGAGCAGCAGGAGGCCGACCGATGACCGCGGCCCTCACCCAGACCCCGGAACGGGAACAGGAGACCCGGGGCCCTCGTATCCCCGTCACCCGCGCCTGTCGCTTCGAGCTCGTCAAGCTCATCTCCCAATGGCGGATCCGCCTGCTGGTCCTCGCCTGCTGGATCGTTCCTGCCCTCTTCGTCGCCGGCGTGAGCCAGCAGGCCACGCTCCCCGTCGACACCCTCTTCGGCGGCTGGATGCACGCCACCGGGTGGGCCGGACCGCTGGTCATGCTCGGTTTCGCGGGGACCTGGGCGCTCCCGCTGCTGACCTCGGTCGTGGCCGGCGACGTGTTCGCCTCCGAGGACCGCCTCGGAACCTGGCGCCAACTGCTCGTGGCGGTCCGCTCGCCTCGGCGGATCTTCGTGGCGAAGGTGGTCGCCAGCCTCACCGTCCTGCTGCTGCTCGTGGCCGGGCTCGCGGTCTCCAGCACGGTCGGCGGCCTCCTCGCGGTCGGCGACCAGCCGCTGGTCGGCCTCGACGGCCACCTCCTGGCACCGTCGGACGCCGCCGTTCAGGTCCTGCTCTCCTGGATCTGCGTCCTCGCTCCGACCCTGGCGCTCGCCGCACTCGGCTTCCTCGGGTCGGTCACCCTGGGACGGTCCCCGATGGGGCTGCTGGTGCCCGTACTCGTCTCGCTCGCGATGGCGGTCGCCCAGATGCTGCCACTCCCCGTGGCCGTCCGCGTCGCCCTGCCCAGCTACGCCTTCATCTCCTGGAACGGACTGTTCACCAGCCCGCAACAACTCGCCCCGCTGCTGATCGGCATCATCGTCAGCCTCGTGTGGGCCGCGGTCGCGACGGCGCTGGCCTATGTGCTCTTCGTACGGCGCGAATTCACCAACCCGACCCACGACGGTTCGGGCCGCCGCGCCATCACCGTCGGAGTCCTGCCGCTCGTCGGGGTGGCCGCCGTGTCGTTCGCGGTCGTCGCCGCGACGACCTCGGCGACGGGCTCCGGGATCGAGCAGGACAAGGTGCAGCGCTCGGTCGCCACGGCGTTCGCGCACCTGTACCGCATGCAGACCGACCAACTCCACCGACCCGCCGTCACCGAGGCCCAGTTGAAGGCCGCGGCGACGTGCGACAAGGGAAGCACCAGGGTCGCAGCGCAAGGCCCGGGCAACGACTGGCGCTGCGTCGTGACCTGGCATCTTCCCGGCGTCGAGGCCACAGGACAGGCGATCTACCAACTCGACGTCACTCCGGACGGGCGGTTCATGGCCGATGGCGATGGACCGAAGGAAGTGAACGGCTACTTCCTGGTGCGGACCCCCGAAGGGGACGCACCGAACCCGCTGTGGCAGTTCGACGGCAACGTCGAGCTGCTCGACACCACCCCGAAGGGATAACACTCAATGCAGGTAACTCGCCGCCGCAAGCTCGTCGAGGAATCTCGGATCAATCTCCTCGGTAGACGCATCGGGCGCCGGATACCGCTGTTGACGGCGGGCACCACCGCTGTCGCCCTCGTGGCCGCCGGCACGGCGTTCGCGCAGACCCACCAGTTCGGCACGGACCAGGTCGGTCAGGTCACTGCCGACGGCCAGGTCGTCTCCGGCAACCAGTACATCGCCCCGTACGGCGACCGTCTTGTCATCAACCAGGGCAAGATCATGTCGTCCTCGGTCAGCCCGGACGGCACGCACATGGCCGCCTCGGTCACCGACGGTGGCGCGGCCCTGGCCATCGTGGACCTGAAGGACTGGAAGACACAGCAGCTCGTCAGCAACGCCGCGTCGTCCAACCCCCGCATCAGCAGCAACAACGTGGGCCAGGAAGGCCCGACGTACTCGCCCGACGGCAAGCAGCTGTGGCTGGGCCAGCCGGACGGCTACACCGTGTTCACCGTGAACGCGGACGGCAGCGTCTCCAGCCCGAGGACCGTCACCATCCCGGCACAGGGTTCCAAGAAGGCCCTGGTGGGCGAGGCGGTGTTCTCGGCCGACGGCAAGACCGTGTACTCCGCGGTCAACGGCCAGAACCGGGTCGTCTCCATCGACGCGGCAACCGGGACCATCAAGCAGAGCTGGTCCGTGGGCAACGCCCCGCGCGACATGATCGTCGTCGGCAACAAGCTCTACATCAGCAACGAGGGTGGTCGCCCGGCCAAGCCCGGCGAGCCAACGATCAACTCGTACGGCACGCAGGTACTCGCCGACCAGAAGACCGCTGCCACCACCACCGGCACGGTCAGCGTCATCGACCTGGCGAACCAGGACGCCGCCGTCTCGAGCATCGACGTCGGTCTGCACCCGACCGCCCTGTACGCCAAGAACGGGGCGCTGTTCGTCACCAACACCGCGACCAACGACGTGTCGGTCATCGACACGGCGAAGGACAAGGTCGTCCAGACCATCGCCACCCGGCCGTGGGCCGAGTCCTCGGTGGGTTACGAGCCCGACGCGGTGACCCTCACCGACGACGGCCACCTGCTGGTGACCCTCGGCCGTGCCAATGCGGTCGCCGTCTACAAGTACACCTCCGCCCAGGAGCCGGTCTCCTACGTCGGCCTGCTCCCGACGGACTACTTCCCCTCGGAGATCACCACCGTCGGCGACCAGGTCTACGTCTCCAACACCCGTGGTATCGACGCCCGCCGTAAGGCCAGCGGTCACGGCACCCACGACACGACGTCGAGCGTGCAGAAGTTCACGCTGCCCGACGACAGCGTGATCAAGTCCTACACCGGCAAGGTCTTCAAGCAGAACGGCTGGAACGGCGAGTCGCTCAAGAAGTCCGACGGCTCCCCGGCCAAGCCGGTGCCGGTCCCGGTCAAGCTCGGCGACCCCTCGACGATCAAGCACGTCTTCCTGCTCGTCAAGGAGAACCGGACCTACGACCAGGTCTTCGGTGACATCCCGCAGGGCAACGGCGACCCGTCGCTGACGCAATACGGCGAGAACGTCACGCCGAACCAGCACGCCCTGGCCCGGCAGTTCGGCCTGTTCGACAACACGTACGACATCGGCACGAACTCCGCCGAGGGCCACAACTGGCTGATGCAGTCGGACAACCCGGAGTACACCGAGTCCTCCGCCGGTGAGTACACCCGCAGCTACGACACCGAGGACGACGCCCTCGGCCACCAGCGGACCGGCTTCATCTGGACCGGTGCGCAGGACGCCGGCAAGTCCGTGCGGAACTTCGGTGAGTTCCAGCAGTTCCTGACCAAGCCGTCGGGCGCGAGCTGGCAGAACCTGTACTGCGACAGCAAGAACATGGCGGCGACCGGTCAGGACACCGCCTACCCGCTGAACTCGACCTCGCCGATCCCGTCGCTCAACGACGTATCGGTGCACGGCTTCCCGAAGTTCGACACCAGCGTCCCGGACGTCTACCGCGCCGAGATCTGGAAGAAGGACTTCGAGAAGAACGGTCCGGCGAACCTGAACATGTTCTGGCTCTCCAGCGACCACACCGGTGGCCCGGTGAGCGGTGCCGCCCAGGTCGCGGACAACGACCTCGCCGTCGGCAAGATCGTTGACGAGATCTCGCACAGCAAGTACTGGAAGGACTCGGCGATCTTCGTCGTCGAGGACGACTCCCAGGCCGGCCTCGACCACGTCGACGGCCACCGCGCCCCGGTCCAGATCATCAGCCCCTGGGCCAAGCACGGAGTGGTGGACAGCCACTACTACTCGCAGATCAACATGATGCGGACCATCGAGCAGATCCTCGGGATCCAGCCGATGAACCAGAAGGACACCGCGGCCAGCCCGATGGCCGCGGCATTCACCCAGAGCCCGGACTTCACGCCGTTCAACGCGCTGCCCAACCGGGTCTCGCTGACCGACGGCGTGAAGAACGGCGCGCCTTCCTGTGGTCTGGACACCCCCGCGGCGCAGAACCCGCAGGCGGCGGCCGTGCCGGCGGCCTCGGTGCCTGCGGACATGAAGAACGTCGCCGACGAGTGGGACCAGTGGAAGTCGAAGCAGCGGCTGACCGGTCCCCAGGCCGTGCCGGACTACGCTCCGCCCGCGCAGATGAACCACTTCGCCTGGTACGAGTCGCACAACTGGAAGAAGCCGTACCCGGGTGAGAAGAAGATCTACACTCCTCAGGACGTGCCGGGTGCGTTCATCCCATCGGCCGAGAACGACGGCTGACGCAGTACGCCGGTCGGCCTAGCCTGACCGTCGTGACAGGGCCCCTGGCCGACATCCGCCGGTCAGGGGCCAGCGCGATCAGCTCCTTGGTGCCGTCCAGCCGCACCCCGAGCAGGACCAGCACGCACGAGTGCGCTTGGCCAAGCCTCACCTTCGGGTGGACGCCGTCAGCCCACACGTAAGCGTAGTCGCGATCCGACAGGTCACGCTCCTCCCGCGTATGCCGCCCGCCATCAGAGGTGCTGGGTTCACAAGGCTCGAGAGCGGGAGGAACGCAAGGCCACGCGGGTCGCGACAAACTCCCCGTTCGCTGAGTGGGAGAAGACGTTCGGCGACCGTCGGCTCTGCGCGGCCATCGCTGACCGCCTCACCTTCCGCGGCACTCTGCTCCAGACCGGCACCGAGTCCTACCGACTCCAGGCCACCTGCGACGAACGCGAAAACCACTGATGGACGACCCCTGTGGCTTCGTGCCTGAGGGCAATCCCGACACTGTCACAACGACAGCGCCCGTGGTGAGTTACAGCCGCACGAAGCTCACCATGAGCACAGCCAGGGACAGCAGTAGCATGCCCAGGCAGTTGACCCAGAACGCGGAGTTCAAGGCTCGCGCGCGAATGTGGGATGCGGCGGCCGCCAGGAAGTAGACAACGATCGCAGCAGTGGTCGTCATGGCGACGCCGGGCACCCAGAGCCCGACGATGAGCCCCACTACGGAGGCCGCCTTAAGAGTGATCAGCGCCCACCACCAGTCGCGCGGGAACCGTACGCCGTCCAGGCAGTCGACGATGAATCTCGGTGGACGGAGCATCATTGCGGCGTCGCCCGCCTGTATCCCGAGCAGGATCAGGATTGGCCAGACAGGAGACGGGAGTTCAGAGAGGGTCATCGGTCATCCTCTTCGTATACGGTGACGAATTCGGCGGTGCGCCGGATCCCGGTTGCCGTCTGCTGCCGGTCAGTGGATCCGGCGGCAAGCAGCATCAGCTCACCCAGGTAGCTGGTGAACATCACCTGCGCACCCTGCCGGGCGCGGGGGTCGGGTATTCCCGCCTTCACCATCGCGGCAGTGAGATTGTCCTCGGTCAGCGTGCGCAGCCCGCCGAGGGCCGCGTTCTCGGGTTGACCTCGGGTCAGGGCCCGGAAGTACGAGCGCGCGAGTTCGTCGTTCTCGGCGAACAAATCGAGGAACGGGTCGAAGTAATGGGCCAGGTAGTCGACTGCGGAGGCTGCGGACTCCGCCGCCGGTGGCGCGGGGATGCGGGCGGCGATGGCTTGGTCGTAGACAAGGCTCAACAGAGACTCCTTGTCCCCCACTGCCATGACGGCACCCACGGAAACACCCGCCTCCGCCGCGATCTGCCGCACCGTTGTGCCCTGGAAGCCACGCTCCTCGAAGAGTCTTTCGGCGGCCTCGATGATGCGGGTGGTGGTCCGCCGTTTTCGTTCGGCGCGAGTTGCCTGAACGCGTTCAGTGAACATGTTCAGAAGATAGTGGGCGCGGCTACACCGACGCAATGGTGTCGGTCAGCACGGTTTCAGAACGAGGCCAGGGGCCGGGACGAACGCGGCGAGTTGCGCTTGATGCCATCGCGGACGTCCGGGTCGTAGGGGCTGGCCGGCCGTTCTCCAACTGGCGGTAACTCCTTGGGCGTGCGCCATCGCATCTGACCGGAGTCTTCCCGGCGGTAGTGCTCGTCCCAGATCCACCGCAGCGTCCTGATGGCGGGAAGCTCACCCAGCCACGGCAGGGCATCGGGAGCCTCGAGAAGTGCCGGCAAGCTGGCGCCGTCCGGGGCAACTACGTCTACGCCAACGATGACGACTACTACCCGTTCGACGTCCTCGCCGCCGGCACCAACCCGGGCACCCCGAACGACGCCAAGCCGAACGGCGGCAAGAAGTCGCTGCCGGCCCAAGCCCGTCGGCGACAACAAGATCGTCCCGCAGGGTCACCTCGCCGAGACCGGCTCCAGCTCGGCGCTGCCGATGATCGCGGTGGCGGGCGGTGCTGCGGTCGCCGTCGGCGCGGGTGCCGTGTTCGTTGTGCGCCGCCGCAGGACCGGCAGCGCTACCACGGCCTGATTCGCGTCCCTGACGCGCTGAGGCGAAACCGGTATGGCGGCCGGGGGGACAGGTGTGGCTCAATGCCGCTGACGCAACGCCGTCGGCACGACGACGGGCGGAGAGGGCGGAGGGCGACGTGGTGAGCGAGTACCAGCCGGTGAAGTGGACCGAGGCGACCGGGTCGGCCGCCGTCACGATCGCTTCCCGCGTACGGCGGTGGACCTGACATGCCGTACGGACGCACCAACCGACGTGACGGTCGACCCGCGCTGCGACTGCGCACCCTCTGGTACCGCTGCTGGGGAGCGGGCGCCGTTCTGCTCGGCGTCGCCCTGCTCGTCGCGGCCGGCGCCGGTCTGACCATGGTGCCCGACCACATGGCCGAGGAGCGCGCCTACCGGGCTGCCCGCCCTTGCGGGAGAGCAGTCACCGAGGACTGTCTGCGCTCCGTCCAGGCCACCGTACGCGACACCGTGATCCAGAAAGGGCCCAAGCAGTACGCGCGATACGCACTCGAGCTCGGCGGACCCGGCCCCGTGCCCCGGGAAGTGGCTATGAAAGGAGCCGAGCCGCTGCTCGGGCACCTGCGTGCCGGAGACGTGGTCACCGTCACCATGTGGCGGGACTACGCGATCGCCGTCGACAAGGACGGTGTGACGCAGCGCTCTAAGGACACCCCGGAAGGACGGCCCGGGTTCACCACGGCCGCCGCCCTGGGCCTGATCACCTTCGCTTTGTTCGTCGTCCGCGAAGGCGGGCACGCGGTTGCGCGCGCACCCGGCTACGCCGCGACGGGGGTGCCCGCAGGCCTTGCGCGGCGAGGAAGACGCGCAGTCGTTGTCGTGGCCTGTGCCCTTGCGGCGGGACTGTCCGGCAAGTGGACCGGCCCTGGCGGGGTGATCGTCCTTTGGTCGGCCCTGGTCGGACTGCTCTTCGCGGTGTTCCGTCTGCTCGACACTCGGCGCCCGGGCCGGCACGCGGCCCTGTACCCGGGGTGACGCCGCAATGGCTTTGTTCACGAGTCGAAACTGGTGAACATAGCCAGTGGTGTTCCTGGCCGACCGAGGGCACCCGGCGGGCCCTTCATGAGGCCGGCGCACCCTGCCCATGGCCCGCACCGCCGTGCTCGCCGGACGCACCCTCCCGGACCTGGCCCGCAGCATCGTGGTCACGCGGTGATGCTGGGCGTGGGCTTCGCGGTCGGCTTCCGCGTCCACACCAGCGCCGCGGGCCTGTTCGCCGCACTCGGCCTCGTCGTGCTCTTCGGCTACGCCCTGTGCTGGGTCTTCGTCACCCTCGGCCTGCTGATCGGCGACCCCGAGTCCGCCGGCGTGCCGATCACGTTCCTGCTGGTCTTCTCCTCCAACGCGTTCGTGCCGATCGACACGATGCCGGGCTGACTGCAGGCCATCGGCACCCACCAGCCGGTCACCGCGCTGGTCAACGCGGAACGCGCGCTCGTCCTCGGCGACCTCGCCGCGCACCACGTCTGGACCTCCCTCGCCTGGAGCGGCGGGATCACCGTCGTCTTCATGCTCCTCTCCGCCCGCAGGTACGTCCGCATGGGGCGATGACGACAGTCATGGCGACTGCAAGGGCCGACCGGAGGTCCGCGCGCCACGGCGGCGGCCCCTCACCGGCCGGGCCGTGTGGAGATCACGTTGGTGCCGGGTCGCTTCGCGGCTGCCCGGCCGGCGTGCCCTGGGTGGTCCTGGCATCGCGACGCCGAACGCGGCGGCCGGACCAGGTCCACCCGCGCACGCCCGGCGCTCAGCGCGGTGCCTGCCGCGCGCTGCCCGGCTGCTCGGTCGCCGCCGCGCGGGCGGTCAGCGCCGAAGCGACCGGTAGCCCGGGTGCACACCGGGGGTCAGCTGCTGCTGCCGAGCTATACGCCCCAGCAACTCGACCAGCTGCTGATACTCCTGCGGGGTGAGGCCCTGGCACATTTCCTGCTCGTGTGCCGCGCCCGCCTCGCGGAGCTCGGCGAACAGGTCCAACCCCTTGTCCGTCAAGTGCAGCGCGTACAGACGGCGGTCACTGGTGTTCCGGCGGCGCTCGATGAGCCCGCGCTCCTCGAGCTTGTCGGCGAACGGCACGAAGCGGCTGGCCGGCATCCCGAGGTCGTCCGCGAGTTCGCGCTGACTTCGACCGGGGGTGCTGGCCAGCAGGCGCAAGAGCCCCGCCTGCGCGGGCGTCAGGTCGAGTTCGGCGATCCGCTGGGCGAACAACTGGGCGCCGTGAGCCCCCAGCTGCGCTAGCAGGAAGGCGGCGCCGCCGCGGGGCTCCGTGCTCTCGTGCGCTCGACTCATGCTCATGCCCACATGATAGACGATTGACAATCGTTCCACTTTGTAATCATTATGGTTCGTATACGAGCTGCCTAGGAGGAACCATGACCGTCGCCCCCGCCCCCCAGCGCTCGGAGGCCCGCACCCGCCGCCCACAGTCCGGGCCGCCCCTGCTCGCCCCGGTCCTCGCCTTCGCCGCGCTGACCGTGGCCTACGTTGCTGTGAACAGCTCCACTCCGCACCCCGACGCCACGGGCACCGCGGTCCTGCACTACGCCCAGACCCACGCGACCACCATCAAGGTCGGAGCCCTGCTGCTCTTCAGCTCCGCAGTGCCCCTTGCACTGTGCGCCGCGATCCTCTACCGGCGACTGCGGGCGCTCGGCGTCACCGCACCCGGGTCGGCGATCACCCTCTGCGGAGGCGTCCTGGCCGCCGGTGCCACCACCCTGTCCGCGATGTTCACCTGGACCGGCGGCCGCCTGCCCGCCGACGCCTCCCCAGCACTCGCCCGCGCGCTCGCAGACCTGTCCTTCATCTCGGGCGGCCCCGGCTACGTGGTCATGTACGCCCTGTTCATCGCCGGCATCTCCGTGACCGGACTGATGGCAGGCCTGCTGCCGCGAGCCGTCACCTGGACCGGACTGGCCCTGGCCATCGTCGGGATGGTCGCCGAGCTGACCCTTCTGTCCTCCGGCTTCTCCTACCTGCTCCCCGTCGTCCGCTTCGGCGGCACCCTCTGGCTGGTCTTCGTCGCCGCCCTGCTGCCCCGCACCCGCCCCCGGACCAACTCCACGAGCAAGAGCCAGCCCGCCATGCCCTGACCAGAAACCCGCCGCAACGCTTGAGCACGATCCGTAGGCGCCCGACACCTTGGCGCCGAAGGAATCACGAACAAGGCGAACGCGATCCGCGCAGATCAGCAGGAGATGAACCATGAGCAGCATTCCCCAGAACACCGGAACCGGGGCGGATCCCCTCGCCGGCTGGCTCTCCGCCTTGGCCGCCGCGGAGCGTGACGGCGACGCAGCCGAGCTCGACGCCCTGCTGCACGAGGATTTCCGCGGGGTCGGCCCGTTCGGCTTCGTGCTCGACCGCGAGCAGTGGCTGCGCCGCTTCGAGGAGGGCCTGCAGTACTCGGCCTTCGACTTCGAACCGGACTTCGAGGTCCGCGAGGTCGCCGGCACGGCCTACGTGATCGGCACCCAGCAGCAGTCCGGCAGCTACCAGGGCCGTCCGGCCGACGGCGCCTTCCGCGCCACCCTCGCCCTGACCGGCGGTCCCGGATGGAAGCTGGCTGGCATCCACCTGAGCCTGCGTACCCCGCCGATGCCGTCGGCCGCAGCGACCTGATCAGCCACCCCACTCGACACCTACCGGCACGACACCAGCCAGGAGAACCAGCCCCATGAACACGCTTCAGAACCGCGTCGCCCTCGTCACCGGCAGCTCCCGGGGCATCGGGGCCGGCATCGCCGAGCTCTTCGCCACCGAGGGCGCACGCGTCGTCCTCCACGGCCGCGACGCAGACGCGCTCGAATCCGTCAGCGCGAAGATCGCCGCCGCAGGCGGCGAAGTCCTGGCCCTGACCGCCGACCTCACCCGCTTCGACGAGATCGAGGCTCTGCGCACCCACATCGAGGCCGAGTTCGGACCCGTCGACGTCCTCGTGACGAACGCCGGTGGCAACCCGGTGCGGCCCGGGCCGATCGAGGAGATCAGCGAGGAGGGCTGGCACGCAAGCATCGACGCCAACCTGACGAGCACCTTCCTGACGGTCAAGAGCTTCCTGCCCGGCATGAAGGAGCGCGGCTACGGCAGCATCGTCACCCTCTCCTCCGCGGCGGCCCGCCGACCCACGCCCCAGTCCCCCTTCGCCTACGCCGCGGCCAAGGCGGGCGTAGAGCTCCTCACCAAGGGCCTCGCAGCCCAGGCCGGCCCGTACGGCATCCGGGTCAACTGCGTCGCACCCGAGACGATCATGACGGAGCGCAACGAGCGTCAGATCCCCGCCGAGATCCAACGGGCCCTGGTGGAGTCCCACCCGATCCGCCGCCTCGGCACCCTCGAGGACGTCGCCCAGGCCGCCCTGTTCCTCGCCGCGGACTCGGCCTCCTGGATCAGCGGCGTTGTCATAGACGTCGCGGGCGGATCCGTCCTCGTCTGAGGTTCATCACCGCAGCTCGGCCCAGGACCAAGCGCTGCTCCCGCCCGGCCGGATGGACGGTGAGGTGCCCACCGTCTCCTCACCGTTCGCCATAGTGGGCTCACCCGCTCAGTCGCCTGCCCGGCGAACGCCCAGGTCAGAACCTTCTTGGCCTGGGCGGTTTCCTGTTCCGAGAGCGCCTTCATGGCTCTTTGCCAGAGCGTGGGGGTGGCCAGACTCGTACTCACGGGCGAACCGTGGTCAAGCATGCAACCCGGCCTGTGCGCGCCATCGCCTCCGCGGGCCAGGCACGGTCCGCACTCTTGGCGAACTTGACCACGATGAGCGGTGCCGCTTGAGGTGAGGACGTCGGATATGGGCCGTACCAGCTGCGGCTGGTCTGGCCCTGCGGGCAGATCACCTGCCGGTGCTCGAAGCCGATGAGGATGTCGTCCCGGTTAAAGCCGTCCCGGCTGCGGTGCTGGCGAGTGGGATTGGCGTGCGCTGGTCCGACCACTGACCGGCCGGGCCGACCGTGATCCAGCGCATCCTGCCCTGCCCGACGTCGCTGCGGACCTCGAAGCCGAGGACGTCGCGGTAGAAGGCGAGCGACGCGTCCGGGTCGTCATGCGGCAGGAAGCTCGTGTGAATGGTGATGTCCCTAACGAGCAGGCTGGAAGTGGCTCCGTGTCCGCGCTTCTCAATTCCTGATTGATCCGGCCACGATCGGACGTTGACGTGCACTGCCGCGGGAAACAAGTGCGTTCTGCGTGACATCCCAGGCCCCGCGCGGGCAAAGCCGTCGTCCGGTTCATCGAGTCCACCACGCTCGGTGCCTCCGGTCAGGCCGGGATCTACCCGACGCCGGTCGACTGCTCCCTTGACTGCCACTGGGGCGCGAGCAGGCCGGTGACCTCGGTGCCGGGCCCCTCAATACGGGGGTGAAATCCTTTTCACCAGCAAGGTAGGGTGGAGATCCGGAAGCCGGGTGAAAGGATGCGGACGCAGGTGGTGACGATCCATGACGTGGCGCGAGCCGCCGGAGTATCCCCGGCAACCGTGTCGCGTGTGTTCAACGGCGGCAGGGTCACACCGGAACGCGCCCAGTCTGTGCAACAGGCCGCCGAGGCCCTCGGCTTCGCGCCCAACCGGCTGGCGCGCTCGCTGCGCAAGCAGCGCTCCAGCGTGATCGCCCTGATCATCCCGGACATCGAGAACCCGTTCTTCACCTCGCTCGCCCGCGGTGTCGAGGACGCCGCGCAGCGCACCAGCCTCTCGGTCGTCCTGTGCAACTCCGACGAGGACACCGGCAAGGAGCGGCGCTACCTCGAGGTCGCGCTCGGTGAGCAGATGGCGGGTGTGATCGTCGCGGCGGCCTCTCAGGACGACACGGACCTGGGTCCGCTGATCGCCCGGGGCGTGCCCGTGGTCGCCGTAGACCGACGGCCGCACGACGCCGAGGTGGACGCGGTCAGGGTCGACGATCAGCACGGTGGTGAGGTGGCCACCCGCCATCTGCTGCAAGCCGGCTACCGCAGGATCGCCTGCATCACCGGACCCGAGGGCGCCTCCACCTCCGAGGAGCGGCTGGCCGGCTACCGTGCGGCACTGCGCGCCGCACGGAGAGACGAGGCCGTGGCCGAGGACACCTACGTCCGGCACGCCGACTTCCGCGTCGAAGGCGGCCGGGCGGCAATGCGCGAGCTGCTGGCCCTGCCCGAGCCGCCCGACGCGGTGTTCGTCACCAACAACCTCATGACCATCGGCGTCCTCGACACCCTGGACGAGGTCGGCCGCACTCCGCCCGGCGTCGGCGTCCTCTCCTTCGGCGACGTCCCCTGGGCATCGCTGGTGCGACCGTCGCTGACGGCGGTCGAGTTGCCCTCGTACGAGCTCGGGCGCACCGCCGCCGACCTGCTGCTCCAGCGCATGGAAGGCAGCGCGTCACCATTGCAGACCGTGGTGCTGCGCACCAGGCTCCAGATTCGGGAGAGCACCGCCGGGCCGGTCGCGGACTGACGGACACGACGGACGCGCACCGTACGCACTCGTACGCGCCCCAACTGCTCCGGACGTCCCCGTACCGCACCCGTGGGCACAAGGCGCGGCGCCCACCGCACGCGTGGGGCGCCCCACTGGTCATCCGACCGGTGCGGCGCCCCCTTTGGCTACCGTGCCCCTACTTCATACCCGACGTCTTGATCGACTCCACGATCTGCCGCTGGAAGACGAAGAACAGCGCCAACATGGGCAGCGCCGCCACCGTCGCCGCCGCCAGGATGTAGTTCCAGTTGGATCCGTACTGCGTCTGGAAGGAGGCGATGCCGAGCTGGACCACTGTCAGGGACTGGTCGTTGGTGGCAACCAGCGGCCAGACGAATGCATTCCAGTTCGCGAGGAAGAAGAAGATCGCCAGGGCCGAGAGGATCGGCCGGGACATCGGCAGGACGATGTTCCAGTAGACCCGCCAGTGGCCGCAGCCGTCGACGATGGCCGCCTCCTCCAGTTCCCTGGGCAGCCCCAGGTAGAACTGGCGCAGCAGGAAGATGCCGAAGGCGTTGAAGATCGCCGGGATGATCAGGCCGGCGTAGCTGTTGAGCAGGCCCAGTTCGCGGGCGACCAGGAACAGCGGGATCAGCACCACCGGCGCGGTGACCAGCAGCGTCGCGAAGATCGCGCCGAAGAGCTTCTCGCGGCCCGGGAAGCGCAGCCGGGCCAGCGCGTAGGCGGCCATCGAGTGGAAGAACAGCGCCGCCGCGGTGATCACCGCGGAGATGAAGAAGCTGTTCCACAGATAGCGCCCGAACGGCACCTCGGTGAAGACGTAGACGAAGTTGTCGAACGTGAAGTCCCGGGGGATCAGGCTTCCGTCGGTGACGGTGGCCCGCGTCTTGAAGGACGCCGTGACCATCCACAGCACCGGGAAGATACTGATCAGCGACAGGACCACGGCCAGAGCCGTCAGCCCGGTACGCGAGGTGAGCGGCCGGCGCCGGCCGGTCGGTGGGGTGGCCTGGGTCGCCATGGCGTCACTCGCCATCGTCGAACCTCCCGCCTCTCGTGAACTTGAAGATCACCACGGAGACGACGACCATGATCAGCACCAGGAACGAGCCCATCGCCGACGCATAGCCGTACTCCCCGAATCCGAAGGCCTGCTGGTAGATGTAGAAGATCGCCAGCGAGGTGCCGTTGGCCGGACCGCCGTTGGTCAGGACGAAGATCAGATCGAGACCGCCGGTGATCGCGGCGACCGTCGACATCAGCAGGACGAAGAAGCTGGTGGGGCGCAGCAGCGGCCAGGTGATCGTGCGGAAGGTGGTCCACGGGCCCGCTCCGTCGAGTTTCGCGGCCTCGTAGAACTCCTTGGGGATCTCCTGGAGCCCCGCCAGGAAGATGATCATGTAGTAGCCCATCATCACCCACACCATGACGGCGATGACGCAGCCGAGGGCCAGGGACGGGCTGCCGAGCCAGGACTCGCCGTCGAACCCGGCGGCGCGCATGGCCCGGTTGACCACACCCGTCTGCTCGTCGAGCAGGAACTTCCACAGCACGCCGACCACCACGAGGCTGATGACGTACGGCAGGAAGAGCGCGGTGCGGTAGACCCCGACGCCGGGCAGCTTCTGCTTGACCAGCAGTCCGAGGCCGAGACTCACGCAGAACAGGACGGGGACGAGGATCACCACGTACTCGCCGGTGATCTTCATCGAGTCCCAGAACAGCGGGTCGTGCATCATCCGCCGGTAGTTGCCGAGCCCGATCCACTCGTAGCTGCCGAAGCCGCTGACCTGGAAGAAGCTCAGGCCGATGGAGAGCACCATCGGGATCGCGACGAAGACCAGCAGCCCGAGAACGTCGGGGGCGAGGAACAGGCCTGCGGCCAGCCACTCGCGGTGCTTGCGGCTGAGTCTGTGCCCGTCGGACGAGGCGGGTGCCTGCGTCGGGGCGACGGCGGTGCGCCGGCCCTCCTGTGCGGCGACGCTGCTCATATCAGGCTCGCCCCCTTGTAGCTCTTGGTGTAGGCCGCGATGGACTGGGCGGCTCTGGACGCCTCGCCGGCCACCCCGCGGCCGGCGAGCATGGATCCCTGGATGGCGTCGGAGATCGCCTTGTAGACGACCGGGGGGTAGCGCGGCTCGGCGCGGCCGCCCGGAAAGATCTCGTCCTTGAACTTCTTCATGCTCTCGGAGTCGTAGCCACCCTTGGCGGCGCCGCGCTCCAGGGCGCTGGCACGGGGCGCCACGTCGGACTTGGCGCCGACGCACCAGTCGACCATCCGGTTGATGGAGTCGTCCTTCATGGACCCCAGCGCCCAGACGCAGAACTCGGCCGCCGCCTCGGGGTTGCGGCCCTGCGCGTTGGCGCAGAAGGACCAGCCGCCCAGCGTGGTGACGTACTTGCCGCCCGGGGGCACCGGCAGCTTGAAGACGCCGTACTTGTACTGGGGTGCGAACGCCTTGAAGCTGGAGACGTTCCAGATGCCCTGCTGCCACATGGCGACGTTGCCGCCCTTGAAACCGCCGATCACGTCGCCGGCGGCGGGCACGGTGCGCGGCGCGATGCCGTGGCGTACCGCGTCCTGCCACAACCCGAGGGCCTGGCGGGTGGCCTTCGAGTCGAAAGCGACGTTGCCCTGCGCGTCCAGGACGTCACCGCCGCCCTGCCACATCCACGGGTACCAGGTGAAGTTCTGGTAGTAGCCCGGGTTGGTCTCGAAGACGAGTCCGGCCCGGGTTCTCGTGCGCAGCTTGTCGCCGATGTCGAGCATCTGGTCCCAGGTGGTGGGGATGTCGGCCTCGGACAGGCCTGCCTTCTCCCAGACGTCCTGGGCGTAGAACATGGCCAGCGGCTCGATCTCCATGGGGAGGGCGTAGACCTTGCCGTCGACCCTGCGGCTGTCGAGCGCGGTGCCGAAGTCGCCGATGGCCTCCTTCTCCATGTACGGAGTGAGGTCGGCCAGCACGCCGCCGTTGTAGTAGCGCAGGAAGTCGCCAGGGGAGAGCAGGAAGATGTCCGGGCCCTCGCCGGTGGCGAAGGCGGACGGCAGCTTGAACCCGTTGAGGTAGGTGGGCTGCGGCAGGTAGACCAGGTCGATCTGCGCCTTGTGGGTGGCGTTCCACTTGGCAACCATGTCGACGAACCACTTGGACTGCGCGTTGACCGCCGGGTCGGGCGAGCGTTGCGGTCCGTAGAAGTTCCAGAACTGGAGGTTGCCGCCCTTCGCCTGGGCCGTGCCGCAACCGGTGAGCAGGGCCGGGGACGCCGCGGCGGCTCCGGCGCCCGCCACCGCGGTGAGGAAGCGGCGGCGTGAGGTGCCGGAGGCGGAGCCGAGGCCTGATGTGTCACAGACGCGGCCTGAGGTGCCGAGCGGTCCGGCTGGACGCGCGGCGTCGTTGCCGTGCTGGAGCATGCGTGCGCTCCTGTCGGAGTGGGATGGGGCTGCGGGAGGAGAGCGGTCAGTCGACTTCTAGCGTCAGCAGGTCCGGCGTGGCCGGGCGGGACGCGGAAGACGTAGCGTCCAGGTAGAACAGCGAGGTGCTGGCGATGTCGTCGCTGGTGGGCCGGTAGCGGTGCGGCAGGCCGTTGCCCTGGCCAGGACCGATGCCGAGGCTCTGCACGGTGACGCGGAGGTCCTCACAGAAGCGGATCGGGTCCAGGATGTGCCAACGGTACATGCCGAACCGCTGCTGGCTGCGGTACAGCCCGTCCGGGCTCAGGATCTGGTTGAGGCCCAGGTAGGGAGTGGTGTAGGCGGTGTAGCCCTGGCCGGGGACGTCGAAGTTCCAGGCGCCGCCGAAGTAGTCCTCGGTGCCGGTGCCGCAGATCGTCGGGAACTCGTCGTCGCCGTCGAGGTAGAACTTCAGCTCGCCCTCGCCCCACCAGCCCGGGCTGTTGACGCCCCAGGCGATGTAGGTGCCGACGTAACTGCCGGCGCCGGTGACGCCGTCGAGCAGGGTATGCACCTCGCCGAACGGGACCGGGTGACTGCGGCGCCACTGGGCGTGGAAGTAGGCGGCGTCGTCGCCGACCTCGTCCAGTTCGTAGTCGACCTGGTAGTAGAGCGTGACCTTCTCGGCGGTCAGGTTCTCCAGGGTGATGCGCGCCCTGCGGCGGAACGGCATCGGCCAGTAGGCGTTGAAGCCGCCGTTGGGGTTGGCCGCGACCGGCACGGACGAGACCTGGCTGAACGTGTTCCAGCCGTTGCAGAAGAAGTCGCCGAGCGGCACCTCGACGGCAGGCTCCTCTTCGTCCTCCCAGTACATCCGCAGCAGAGTGCCCCGCCACGCCGTGTGCGGGTCGGTGGTGCACCACAGGTGGCGGAGCGTGCCGGGGCCCTCGATGTCGGCTAGCACCGCCGACTCACCGGCGGCGATGTCGATACTGGGCGAGATCTTCCAGCCCGGCCCGAGCCGGCTCGCCGCCACCGCTCCAGTGCCGTCCGTGGCACGGCCGCCGCCGGATTTGGCGCCGGTGAAATTCTCGGCGCTGATGGAACGACTGACGGCACGTGTCCTGCGGGAGATGCCGTCGAGTCCAAAGGTCGTCATCGTGTCTTGCCCTCATGGTGGAGTACGGGGCGCGCGCCGCGGGCCGGCACGGGCACCGTGGGGCGCGGGAAGAGCGAGGCGGCACCGACGCTGCGGAGAAACACCTCTGAAATCCATTTCACCGCAACGTAGAGGGGGTCCTCAGGGGTGTCAAGAGGTGAGACGCCCAGGCGCACCGAGATGGCGGCCGCGTGCCACCCAAGGCGTCTCACCAGGAAAAACCGTGGCTCGCGTGTGGACTCTTGACCCTGAAATCGATTTCTGCGATGGTCCTGGGCATGCCTCGCAACGCAGTCATCGGCGTGGACATCGGCACGTCGAGCAGCAAGGGCGTCCTCGTCGGCCTCGACGGTTCTCTGATCCGCTCGGCCGTACGGGAGCACAGACCCACTCGGCCGGGACCCGGCCGCTTCGAAATGGACGCATCCGTGTGGTGGCGCGAGTTCACCGAACTCGCCCGCGAGCTGACCGGCCCGGGTGACACCATCGTCCTCTCCGTCGGCGTCAGCGGCATGGGACCCTGCGTCCTGCTGACCGACGAGCACGACACGCCGCTGCGCCCCGCCGTCCTCTACGGCGTGGACACCCGCTCGGTACGCCAGATCGAACGCATCGAGGCGCGGCTCGGCACCAAGGAGATCATCCGGCGCGGCGGCTCGGCCCTGACCACCCAGGCCGCGGGGCCGAAGATCGCCTGGATCGCCGAGGAGGAGCCCGAGGTCTACGCCCGGGCCCATCGCCTCTACATGCCCAGTTCCTGGCTGGTCCGGCAGCTCACCGGCGCCTACGTCCTCGACCACCACTCGGCCAGCCAGTGCACCCCGCTGTACGACACGCACGCCTGCGAGTGGTACGCCCCCTGGGCGGCCGAGGTGGCCCCCGGCATCGAACTGCCGCCGCTGCGCTGGTCCGGGGAGGTGGCCGGCACCGTCACCGCCGAGGCCGCCCGGGAGACCGGCCTGCCCGCGAGCATCCCCGTCACCACCGGCACCATCGACGCCTGGGCCGAGGCACTGAGCGTGGGCGCGCAGAACACCGGCGACCTGATGCTGATGTACGGCACTACCATGTTCCTCGTCCACACCGTGCCCACGCCGCTCACCAGCCCGTCCCTGTGGGGCACGGTCGGCGCGCTGCCCGGGACCCGGAACCTGGCGGGCG
Source organism: Streptomyces sp. NPDC004721 (assembly GCF_053601495.1). Classification (NCBI taxonomy): domain Bacteria; kingdom Bacillati; phylum Actinomycetota; class Actinomycetes; order Kitasatosporales; family Streptomycetaceae; genus Streptomyces; species Streptomyces sp. NPDC004721. The sequence continues at coordinate 34,842 of NZ_JBSGBZ010000051.1, read as the reverse complement.
GCATGGCCACCTCCGGCGCGGTCACCAACTGGCTGCGCGATCTGTTCGACGTCACCGACCACACCGAGCTCACCCGCCTGGCCGCCGAGTCCGGCCCGGGCGCCAACGGCCTGCTGATGCTGCCCTACTTCTCCGGCGAGCGCACCCCCGTCATGGACCCGGACGCCCGCGGAGTGATCGCCGGGCTGACCCTCTCCCACACCCGCGGCGACCTCTACCGGGCCGCCCTGGAGGCCACCGGCTTCGGTGTCCGCCACAACATCGAGGTCATCGAGGAGGCCGGCGGCGACATCCGCCGCGTGGTCGCCGTCGGCGGCGGCACCCAGGGCTCCCTGTGGACACAGATCGTCTCCGACATCACCGGCCGCCCGCAGGAACTGCGCACCACCACCATCGGTGCCAGCTACGGCGACGCGCTGCTGGCCGCTCAGCTCGTCGGGGACGCGTCCATCGACGACTGGAACCCAGTACGCGAGACGGTGACGCCGCGCGCCGAACACATCGCGCGCTACGACGCGTCGTACGCCCTCTACCGGCGGCTGTACCCGGACAGTGCGGATGTCGTCCATGCCCTGGCGGCACTGCAGGAGCGCTGACGGGCACCTCGTGCGTGCCCGCAGACGGCCGCCTCCACCTGTCCGCAGACGGCCCTCCCTCTCCCCCCGCTCGGCGACGGCCGGTCGCCGCCCGCCCCCGGCCCTCGCCGGCAGGCCGGTTCCGGCCTGCCAACGAGGGGGCGGCGGTCGGCCCTCACACCGGATTCACCCACTGCTCGACACAGCGGCCCCGCTCCGGGGCCGAACGCACAACCTATGGAGACCGCATGACCACGTACTCCCTGCCCGAGCTCCGCCGACCGCCGGCCGCCGAGCCGCACACCGTCTACACCGTGGCCAGCGGCGACCTGCGCCCTGCCGCCAACGTCACCTGCTGGCCCACCCAGGAGAAGCTGGAGAGCGACCTCGCCGCGGCCGTGACGGACCTCGGCTGGAAGCTGCACCGCGGTCACATGGTCGACGAGGCCAAGGGCCACGGCTTCATCGACAGCCAGCGCGCCGGCATCGAGGTTTTCAAGACCCTGCCCAAGGACGCTCCGCTGATCGTCGTCGAGGCCGTATGGCAGTACAGCCACCACGTCCTCGCCGGTCTACGCAGCCACGAGGGCCCGATCCTGATCGTGGCCAACTGGAGCGGTGAGTTCCCGGGCCTGGTCGGCCTGCTCAACCTCGCCGGCAGCCTCACCAAGGCGGGACGCGACTACTCCGTCCTGTGGAGCGCCGACTTCACCGACGAGTGGGCGCGCGAGGGCTTGCGCACCTGGCTGGAGACGGGCACCCTCACCCACGGCACCGACCACGTCCGGCCCCTGCCGCCCCTGTCGCAGGACCCGGAGACCGAACTGGGCGTGGCCCTGGCCCGGCAGCTGCGCGAGGAGAAGGCGATCATCGGCGTCTTCGACGAGGGCTGCATGGGCATGTACAACGCCATCATCGACGACGAGTTCCTCAACCCGCTCGGCATCTACAAGGAGCGCCTGTCGCAGAGCGCCTTGGTCGCCGAGATGAAGAAGGTCTCCGATGAGGAGGCACAGGCGGTCCGCGTCTGGCTCGACCACGCAGGCATGACCTTCCACACCGGCACGGACGAGGCCACCGAGCTCACCGACGCGCAGCTGCTCAGCCAGTTCAAGATGTACATCGCCGCACTGCGCATCGCCGACGACTTCGGACTCGACGCGGTCGGCATCCAGTACCAGCAGGGCCTGAAGGACACCGTCCCGGCCAGCGACCTCGCCGAGGGGCTGCTCAACAACGTCCAGCGCCCGCCGGTGCTCAGCCGCGACGGCGCCCGTGAGCTCTACGCGGGCACGCCGCTGCCCCACTTCAACGAGGTGGACGAGGGCGTCGCCGTCGACTCCCTCGTCACCAACCGCATCTGGACGGCGATGGGCCTCGACCCGGCCACCACGCTGCACGACATCCGCTGGGGCGAGGAGTACGACGGCCGGTTCGTCTGGGTCTTCGAGATCTCCGGCTCGGTGCCCGCCTCCCACAACGGCGGCTACGACAAGTCGTACAGCATGCGCCAGCCCCCGATGTTCTTCCCGCTCGGCGGCGGCACCCTCAGCGGTGTCTCCAAGCCGGGCGAGATCGTCTGGTCGCGCGTCTTCCTGATGGACGGCCGACTGCACGTCGACCTCGGCCGCGCCACCTCGATCGAGCTGCCCGAGGCGGAGACCCGGCGCCGGCTGGAGGCCACCAACCACCAGTGGCCGATCATGCATGCGATCCTGCACGGCATCACCCGCGACCAGTTCATGGCCCGCCACCGCGCCAACCACCTCAACGTCGCCTACGCCCCCAACGCGGCAACCGCCGACAAGGCGCTGCGCGCCAAGGCGGCACTCTTCGCCGAGCTGGGCATCGAGGTGCACCTGTGCGGGGACGTGACGCTCTAGCTGTGCCACTGACGTTGATCGATTACGCCTGGGGCGTGGTCTTCTGCTTGAGGCGTTCGTAGGGCGTCTGGCCGCCGAGGCCGCCGTGGGGGCGATGGTAGTTGTAGTAGTCCTCCCACTCGCGCAGCTTGTCGTTGAAGACCTCGGCGTCGTCGATGACGACGCCGTCGAGCAGTCGGTAGAACTCTTCGGCGTCGATGCGGTGGGAGCGTTCGACCTTGCCGTTCAGCCGCGGGGTGCGGGGCTTGATGTAGGTGTGGGCGATGCCCTTGTCGAGCACGTGCCAGTGGAACGCGGATTGGAACTCGGCGCCGTTGTCGGTCTGGATGACCTCGACCTGGAACGGCAGGCGCTGCAGCACGTAGTCGAGGAACTGGATGGCGGTTGTCTGGTTCAGCGTCGGGTAGATCCGTAGGACGCGCAGGCGGGTGCAGTCGTCGATCGCGGTGAACTGGAAGTACTTGTTGCGGCCGCCGCGTCGGCCTTGTGGCATCGAGGCGAGTGGCTCGATGAACTTCACGTCGATCTGCACGCAGTGGCCGGGCAGCTGCTTCTCGTAGCGCTGCCATCTGCGGTCGTGGCGCTTTTAGCGCTGGGAGGCCGACAGGCGGCCCATGTCCAGGCGGTCGAGGATGCGCCAGACGCCCGATTTGCTGATGGTGACGTCGTGGTACCGCTTGAGGTACATGGCGATTTCCTCGGGGCCGAAGTGGTAGTTCTGCCGCAGGTAGATGATCTTCCCGACCACCTCGACGTGGGTCGCGTGCGGAGAGGTCTTGGGCGCCTTGGACCGGGTGCGTAGTCCCTCGACGCCCTCGGCCTGGTAACGGCGGTACCAGGTGTAACACGCCTGCCGGCTGATCCCGTAGTACCGGCAGGACATCGCGACGTTCCCGCTGACCTCTTCGACGTGGCGTATGACGGCCAGGCGCCGCTTGGCTTCACGGTCAAGCGGCGGGGTGACAGGAGTGGGCTTCGGCATGTGGAGCTCCGTAGTGATCGGAGACCCAGGTGTCAACGATGATCGTCAGTTTTAGACCCCGGTCACAGATCTCAAGAGTCAGACCCCGCCGCGGGACAGCACCTGCCAATTTTCCCCATACTCAGGGCCCCCGATCCAAGCCCGCAGAACATGCTCAATCCCAGCTCTGGAACACCCTGAAATCGACTCTGGCCGACTACAACGGACCGCGAAGGTCGACATCACGTTCAACCTCGATACTTCAGCGGCCGTGAGTGCATGCCCGGGCCGTCGGTTCGCCCTGTTTCTTCTGCGTGATCGCGGGGGGTGCTCACCGCCCGCGCGACCCCTGAAGCCATCCCGGCACCCGCGGCGGTCGCTGCGGTCGCGGCTGCCCGCTTGTCTTGGGGCTGGGGCAGCGTGCAAATGAGACGGATGCCGACCTGAGCGCCGGTACGTCTTCGGCGGCGGGTCGTATCGAGCGCTCGTTGGAGCACACAGGCACTGGATCACTCTGTCCCGCTGTCCGGGTACCGTCAGGGTATGAGTCATCCGCACCCCGAGCTGAAAGCCGCCCCGCCCCTTCCCGAAGGAGGGATGCGGGTCATCGCCCTGGGCGGCCTGGGTGAGATCGGCCGCAACATGACCGTCTTCGAGCACGCGGGCAAGCTGCTCATCGTCGACTGCGGCGTGCTGTTCCCCGAGGAGACCCAGCCCGGCGTGGACGTGATCCTGCCGGACTTCACCTCGATCCGGGACCGGCTGGACGACATCGTGGCCGTGGTACTCACCCACGGCCACGAGGACCACATCGGCGGCGTGCCGTACCTGCTGCGCGAGCGGTCCGACATTCCCGTCGTCGGCTCCAAGCTGACGCTGGCGTTCCTGGAGGCCAAGCTCAAGGAACACGGCATCCGGCCGCGCACGGTGCGGGTGCGGGAGGGCGACCGGCGTGGTTTCGGGCCCTTCGACTGCGAGTTCGTGGCGGTCAACCACTCCATCCCCGACAGCCTCGCGGTCGCGATCCGCACGCGGGCCGGGATGGTGCTGCACACCGGCGACTTCAAGATGGACCAGTTCCCCCTCGACGACCGCATCACCGATCTGCGCGCCTTCGCCCGCCTCGGCGAGGAGGGCGTGGACCTGTTCCTCACCGACTCCACCAACGCCGAAGTGCCCGGCTTCACCACCTCCGAGCGAGAGCTGAACCCGGCGATCGAGCAGGTGATGCGCACCGCGCCGCGCCGGGTCATCGTCTCCAGCTTCGCCAGCCACGTGCACCGCATCCAGCAGGTCCTGGACGCCGCCCACCAGCACGGCCGCAAGGTCGCCTTCGTCGGCCGGTCGATGATCCGCAACATGGGCATCGCCCGTGACCTGGGCTATCTGAAGGTCCCCTCCGGTCTGGTCGTGAGCACGAAGGAGCTGGAGAAGCTCCCGGACCACAAGATCACTCTGGTGTGCACCGGCTCCCAAGGCGAACCGATGGCCGCGCTGTCACGGATGGCCAACCGCGACCACATGATCCGCATCGGCAAGGACGACACCGTCCTGCTCGCCAGCTCCCTCATCCCCGGCAACGAGAACGCCATCTACCGGGTGATCAACGGACTCACCCGGTGGGGCGCCCACGTGGTCCACAAGGGCAACGCCAAGGTGCACGTCTCCGGACACGCCAGCGCCGGCGAACTCGTCTACTGCTACAACATCGTCAAACCCCGCAACGTCATGCCCGTGCACGGCGAATGGCGCCACCTGCGGGCCAACGGCGACCTCGCCATCCGTACCGGCGTCGACCCCGACCGGGTCGTCATCGCCGAGGACGGCGTCGTCGTCGACCTCGTCGACGGGCGCGCGTCCATCACCGGCAAGGTCCCCGCCGGCAACGTCTACGTGGACGGCATGGAAGTCGGCGGCGCCACCGAAGCGTCCCTCAAGGACCGCCTCACCCTCGCCGCCGAAGGCGTGGTCACGGTGGTGGCGATCGTCGACGCGGACACCGGCGCCCTCGCCGAGGCTCCCGACTTCCTGGCCCGCGGCTTCGTCCACGACGACACCACCTTCGAACCGGTCATCCCCGTCATCGAGAAGACCCTGGCCACCGCAGCCGAGGAGGGCGTCGGGGACGCACGCCAACTCGAACAGCTCCTCGCCCGCGCCGTGGCGAACTGGGCGTTCCGAACCCACCGCCGCAAGCCCCTCATCATCCCCGTCATCATCGACGCCTGAGCCACAGCACGGCAGCACAGTCCCCAGTTCCGGTCGCGGCCCCGCCGGCACCGAGGTCGGGCACGGGAGTCGCAGCCACCCCAGCAGGCCGGGGTGGCAACGCACTCCACATGATGAGTCATCGGGAACATGCCCCAAGGACTGAAGGCGCGAAAACCCGCAGTTCAACGGGAGTCCTCCCACCTTGGGGGCGGTCTCTGGAGTGGCCGGAGCGTCACGGTCACGCCAGGCGACGGCGTGCAGGACCTCGCCCGCCTGTACGCCGCCGTCACCCGCGACAAGACCACCGGGCATAACCGAGGCGGGCACATTCGCCGACGGCGTCACAGCACCACCTCATCGACCAGATCCAGCAAGCAGCCAGTGAGAGGGATCGGGCGCTTGGCCGAGGGAATACCGTTCAAGGGCACTGTGGGGCCATAGCATCTGCCCGGCACCGGGCTTGGCGCAGGCCCCTCGCGCGCCCGGGACGACACCCTGAGCACCACGAGCGGCGAGGAGTCACCGTGACCGTATGCGGGCCTGACGGGGACGGTGGGCCGACCACTCGTACTCCGGAGAAAGGGGATTGGCCGGGAGGGCGATGACCTTGGGGGACACTGGCGGCGGCGGAGACCGCAGCGCCCGTGGAGTCACTCGACGTGGTCGCGCGCATGCTCAGGAAGCGCTGACAGTGGACTGTGGCCACTTCGTCTCGCAGATCAGGGTTGTGTAAAACTACGTATTTACAGCGGCCGACCTCGATCGTGTGTGGAGCGAGCTGAGGTGGGAGTGCCGGAGGCCAGGGAGTCGCCGGGAGAGGCCGCCGGCGCAGGCGATCCCCCCGCCAGGGCAGAGACGACGGCACACACGGAGCGCGTGGCGTCCAGCGGCTCCTGCATGCCAGCCACTATGCAGGCGAAGCCGGTGCCCTGCGAACCAGCACACCGCGTCATTCCGAAGGAATGCGAAACTCGAATTCGGGACGGTCCCACAGCACGGCGGGCGGGTTCGCGAGCGCGGTCCCGCTCCGCACTGCACCGACGCGGTGGTAGAAGTCCTCGGCGGGAAGATGCGACACAACCTTGACACGGTCGAGCCCGGCGGCACGGGCCTCGGACTGCATGTGCGCGACGAGCAGTCGTCCAATACCCCGTCCTTGCGCTTCGTCGGCGACGAACAGCAGGTCGAGCTCCGGTGGAGCGAGGACGAGCGAGTAGAACCCGAGGACCCGGCCTCCATGCTCGTCGGCGCCGACGGCTACGAAGGCGCGATGGGCCTCGATGTAATCAGGACCGACCCGGTAGCCCGCGACTGCGGCTGCGTACTTGCCCTCGTAGGCGCCTGAGCCACGCACGAGCCGCGTGAGCCGTTTGGCATCCCGCGCGACGGCCCTCCGTATCGTGATCGGCTGACTGATCGGGGAAGTGCGTGAACTCATCGGGAGAGTATTTCGCACCGGGGGGTGCCTTCCTGCGGCGGGTCGGCTGCTCGGGCAGGCGTTCCTGCACCGCTCCCGGGAACCACTCGCCCAGGCCCCGCCGACCACGTCACTGCCACCGTCGCCCGCCAGCAGCAACTGGACGCCCGAACCGCTGCGGAGGAACTGGAGAACGGGGTGGTCGACGGCTGCTTCCCCTGGGCCTGCCGCAGCGAAAGCCAGCCTTGCAGGACGACTTCGGGTGCCGTTCGGCTGCCCCACAGCCCGCAGCTGGTGTGCCGTGACCGGCCGCGGGCCGATCGGTGAGCAGGATGTGGACGGACCGGCGGCCTGGTCGACCAGCAACCCTGGATGAGTCTGAGGGCTCGCCCGTCCGACCGCACCGCTGGGCCGTCCGCACCGGCTCTCAGCGGTGCAGCAGCTCGCTGCCCATGCCGTGACTGCGCCAAGGAGGGTTGTCCACGGCGGCTGTTCGGCCGTCGTCGAGAAGGGTCTGACCGGACCTAATCCAGGCCAGCACGGGTGCGGCCTACGGCCTTCACTGAGCCGGACAGGCGATCGCGACGAGGCCCTCGCCGGTGGCGTCCGCCTTCCACCCGTCCGCGTAGAGAGTTCTGCGTCTCCTGTGCGGAAGCGAGTCAGCCCCAGAAGCGAGTACGGTCGGCGCCGCTCCGAGAAGTTCAGTGGATGGATCTATACATCCCCGGGAGTACGCCCACGGCCTTCCCACGCGGGACGTCCAACAGGAGCCGCTCTGTGATGGTAAAGGAACCGGGGCCGGGACTTCGGCTCTGTCGCCACCGCTTTCCTCGGGAGGAGTCGCCTCCGTGACCACCACCACGCTCACCCGCACGAACGCCCAGCGCCGGGACTTTGGCGCTCTGACAGGCGTGCTGTACGTCCTGTTCTTCGTGGCCAGTCTCGTCATCACAGGAGCGCTGGGCCCGTCCGGCACGGTAACGCCGTACTCCAGCGACGCCGAAGTACAGGCGTATCGGCTGAAGGATCCAGCCACGCTGGAGGATCTCTTCCGCGTTCTCGGCCTGCTCCAGGGACTGTCCGCCCTCGCGCTGCTGGCGTTCGTCCCCTGTCTGACCGCGTTCGTACGCAGGTACGGCAGCGACGCCCGGGCGGGCGTGGTCCGCGCGCTGGCCACCGTCGCCGGAGCTCTCCTCCTGCTCTCCGCGAGTACCAGCTGGGTTCTGGCCCAGATCGGCTCCAGGGCGGAGCTGTCCACGTATCGGGCCGTCTCGGATCTGTCCTTCATCACCGGAGCGGGCCCGGCCATCGCCGCACTTGGCGTGGCGGTCTTCCTGGTCGCCGCGACGGGGCGCGCCAGCCACGCCTTGCCCGCCTGGGTCGCCTGGAGCGGCATGGTGATCGGAGTGGCCGGCGTGTTGTCGATGAGCTCGCTCGTCGCCGAGGGCGGCTCGGTGTTCATCCCGCTCGGTCGCTTCCTCGGCTTCGTCTGGTTCGTCGCGCTCAGCGTGTTGCTGTGGGGGCGCGGTGGACGAACGGATGACCTCACCGGTTCCAGCATGCCGCGGCATCCGTGAGGCCGACGCCGAGCTGGAGGATGGAAACCGCTTCGCCGCGCTTCTTCAAGTAGTAAGCACGGGTGGGGCGTTCACGGATGATGCTGGTCTGTGCTGAGAGGTAGAACACTCTGCGCAGACGGCGGCTGTAGCGCTTGGGCCGGGTGCAGGTTGCCGGTGCGGCGCCCGGAATCGCGTGGAACGGGCGCCAGCCCGAGGCCAGGTGGCCGGCGTCCGTATAGGAGGCCAGGTCGCCCCGCCGCGACGACGAATTCGGCCCCGAGGATGGGGCCCATGCCCGCAGGCCGGCCAGTCAGACTCACGGTGCACACGTTCACCAGGGGTCTTCCAGTCCGAGAGGCCACCCTTCGGTCAACGGCGCACGTGGTTCCGCTCGTCACGAAAGGTGGCCCCCTTGTAGTTTCACCGACTGAGAAGAGGGCTCGCCCGGGCCGGGTTCAGGAGACGGCAGACGTCAGGTACGTCAGGTACACCCCTCCCTCGCAGTCGGACATCTTCCGCAGGGTCCAGCGGCCCCGAACGGTCGTGGAGGAGAAGTTCGACTCGGCGTCGTCCTCCTCCACTTCGCCCTCCTCAGGGATGTATCCGGCCTTGGGGAGCTGCTGGTGCAGGAACGCCAGGGTGGTGTCGAAGCCGCCCCGTACGACGGTGGCGACGACGAGCCGGCCGCCGGTGCGGTGCTCCACCGAGGTCACGACCGCGCCGTCGGGCACCGGCAGGTTCTCCGGGAAGTCCTTGGGGAGCGGCAGTGAGGCGGCAGTGGGACAGCCGCCGGGCGCGGCACCGGCCGCATTCCCGGCCGGCGGATCGGTTGCCTGCTCCGCCGCGTACGGCGTCGCCTCCGGGTGCTCGGCGTGCTTGCTCGCCGCTGAGCATCCGGTGACCGCGGCCAGGCTGAGGACGGCTCCTGCCAGTACGGCAGCCGAGGGCGATGGCTTCATCTAGTGGCTTCCTTCGGGCTTCTTGTGCTTGCCGCGTACCGCGGCGTCGTACGCGCCGTACAGCGTGTTGCCGGAAGACTGGCGGGCGATGGAGGCCAGCGCGTCGTAGTTCTGCGCACCGCCGGTCGCGCAGGTGCCGGTGCAGCCGTCGGCGTAGGCGGCGAGCACGCGGCCCTGGGCGTCGATGGTGACGTCGATGAAGTCCAGGAGATTGCGGTCCTTGCCGCAGGTGGTGCCGCCCGTGCAGATCGACCCCTTCTGGACGGGGTCGGTGGGGGTGGCGTCGGCGGTGACCCAGGACTGGCCGCCGTCGTAGGTGGTGGCCACATACAGGTGCCACACGCCCTTGAAGCCGGCCGCGTCCTGGTAGTTGCCGCCCGTGGTGGTGCCAAGGAAGGCGAAGGCGGCGCGGTTGTCGTCGCCCGCGGTCACGGCCGGCAAGACGATGTTCTTGATGCCGAGGGCCGCGCCGACGTTCTGGTCGTACAGCCAAGTCTTGCCCTTGTCGTGGCTGACAGCGATACGCGGTGTGCCGTCGCTGTTCTGGTAGCCCCTGTAGACGGACCCGCCGGCCCCGATCCCTACGCTCGGGTCCGAGTCACCGCGGGTGCTGGACGGGTTCTTGCGGACGGTCCACCTCAGCCCGTTGTCCTCGGAGACGGCCACGGCCTGATGGCCGCCGCAGCCCTTGTTGGGCACGTACACCGTGCCGTCCGGGGCGACCTTCACATGCCCGTGCAGGCCGCCGCAGTCCAGCAGCGAGTACATCGGAATGGCGGGCCCGTACGTCAGACCGCCGTCCCGGCTGACCGCGCAGGAGGCGTCGGCGATGTCCTGGGAGCAGTGAATACGTCCCAGCTCCGCAACCGAATGGCTTACGTCCCACAAGTGCCGACATCTTTTCAGCTGGAGAGTCGGACGGTGAATCTTCACACTCAATGCGCAACGGCGGCACGCAGTACGTCGATTACGCACAGGACCCGGCCGGGTGACACTCGACTGATGCGGAGTGTCCTGTTCCGGACCGTCAGGGCAACGCCGGCCATCGCCCAATGCCGCACGGCATGTGGAGAAGCTGCTCCCCAGCGGTGTCCGTACCCACACAGATGAGTCACCGGGAGTACAACAGCTCTGGCAGCAGCAGCCGTTGACATGGATGCCGGGCCAACATCGTGGTTTGATCCCTAGCGCCGCCGGTTCGCGCGAAGCTGTCCGGAAACGGACATCGTCTGAAGACGGATGCTGTTCGGATCCGGACGCCGCTCTCCTGCGGTCGCGGCCCGCGCATGTCCCCAGCGGGTCCGCTCCCCTTATGAACATGATACGAAGGGAATTCCTCATGATGTCCGCTCCCCAGGTTCAGACCGCCGAGATCTCCGACACCGAGCTCGACAACGTCTCCGGCGGCCTGAGCCCGCACGCCACCGTCGTCGCCGGCCCCACGACGGTCAGCGACTCCGATGCCCTGGCCCAGGTCGGCGCCGTCGCGAACCAGGCCGTGGGCGTCCTCGGCCAGTACCACCAGGCCGGCGCGTCCGTCTCCATCTGATCCACGGCGGCGCCGGAGGACCGCCCGGGAGGTGTTTCCCCCGGGCCAGTCCTCCGGCGCCGAACAGGGTCGGTGGCCGACGCTAAGCCACTCACGCCGACCTCCTCAGTGGGAGCACGGCGGTCGCATTCATATGAATGACGAAGCTTGAGGACCATCAGTGGCGGACAGCGGAGAACCAGCAGTGCCCGGTCGGCTGACGGTCATCTCCACCACCACCGAGGGCATCCAGGTGCTCACCGTGGTCGGCTACATCGACCACAACACCGCCGGGCCCCTCCGTCAGGTTTAGACCTAGACCCCTCACGCCTTGGGTCCATTCCCCGCGCCGTGGTCAACCTGCGCCAGGCTCCCTTCATGGACTCCACCGGCATCAACCTCCTCATCACCGCCCAGCAGGCCCTCACTCAGGCCAGCAGTTGGCTGCGCCTGGCGGGCGTCTAGGACACCGTCATTCGCACCCTGCGCCTCGTGCAGTTCGACACCGTCATCAACTGCTACCCCACCCTGCGTCAGGCCTCCGCCCCTGACACCAGCAACAGCGCCGCGAGCGCGATCCGCCAGTCCCAGCGGTCGAAGAGCTTGCAAATTCGTGTCGGCACCAGGAGGGCAAGGGTGTTGAGCGGCGCCGTGGCCATGTACGGCCAGATCCCGGTGAACGAAACCGCCGATCGCACCGCCGTGCACCTGGCGGGCGACGTCTGCGGAGCTTTCCTGCGGCTCAGTCGTCAGAGTCCTCACCTCGACCGCCGCCCTTCCCTTCCTTGCCCCTGTGGTCGTGATATCCGGCGTCGCCGTGAGGCTACGCCGGTGGCGTCGTCTTGGGCGCGGTCACGGATGACGGCGGGTCGGTGAGGGGTGTGGTGGGGACGGCGGTGGGTGCGGGCGGTTGTGGGGCTGTAGGGCTGGTGCCGTCAGAGTTCAAAGAGGCTCCCAGTGCTGCGGCCGCCGCGAACAAGGCGGCAGCCGCTCTGCCCAGAAGGGCCGAGGATCCCGGCTGTCACATATCCAGCCGATCACCCCGCGAGCACCGAGCACACGGCGTTACCGCGGCACGGCGACGCACCATCCGACTGGAACCGCCTCATGAGCGCCGCCACAGACCAGGGAAGCAGGGGGTACTACGCCGCGGACGGGCGGGGAACCGGCGCCGTCCAGGCTGCCGGATGTGAACACGCGATCACAGTTGACACGCTTAGTGATCTTGTTCACTATAGGCCTCCACCTGTGACACGCAGCACCTGGAACGCGCTGAACAAAGTGACCCCCGGGCGGGGTCACGCCGCCTGCACTCCGGGGGAGGTACGCGGGCGGCAGAGGACAGGGGCAGACCTGTTTACCCCCCGTGGCGGGCCTGCTCTCTGTTCATCTCGCGCCATTTCGAGTGGAGTTCACGTGCGGCGTTATGTCATTCCCATGGCTTCGGCGACGGAGGCGTTCTCCTCCGCGTGAGCGGCGGGCAACGCCTTGGCCGTCCCTTCCCCCACTCAGCGAAAGACCCCCACGTCGTGACTGTCTCCTTACCTGAGGTCCAGCCAGCCGGCCGGCACGCTGCCGTCCCCACAGGCAGCCTGTTCCGGCGCGTCTACACACCCCGCGCGTGCGACGCCCTCGCCTACTCCATGTCCACCTATGCCATGCCGCTCGTGGTGCTGGCCACCACCGGCTCCGCGTCCCTGACGGGCCTGGCCTTCGCACTGGAGTGGATACCCCGGGTGGCCGCGTTCGGCTTCGCCGGCGCCCTGGTGGACCGCAGCGGCGCGGCGATCGTCTGCTTCATCGCCTCGCTCGCCCGCGCCCTGCTGGTGGCGGGCGCCGGTGTGGCGCTTCACCTGGTGCCGCCGGGCGCGGCGGAGACGGTCACCGTCATGGCACTGGCCGCTGTGACCGGGGCGCTGACGCAGTTCAGCTTCATCGCCAACGAGGCGGTCGGCGCCGTCGTGAGCCGGCAAACCCAAGGGCAGACCCACAAGGTGCAGTCGGTACTCATCGGCATCGACCAGACGGCCACCCTGGTCGGCCCTGCGCTGGGCGGCGTCCTGCTACTCACCGGCCCGACACGCATGCTGGCGTGCCTGAGCGTGCTGTCCTTCCTGTCCGCCGGACTCGCCCTGCAGACCCCGCCCACTCCCCTGCGCGCCGCACGCCGTGACGAACCGGCGCCGGGCGGTGGCCTATGGGAAGGATGGCAGACCCTGCGCGCGCTGCCGTCCCTGCGTCGGCTCGTGGCCGGACTGGCCTGCTCCAACCTCATGCTCGCGCTGCTGCAATCGGCCAGCCCCATCCTCGTGGAGGACCGCTTCGGCCACTCCGCGGCCGCCGCCGGCGCGCTCTGGTCCATCGCCGCGGCCGCCACCTTGGTCGCGGTCGCCTGCTGCCGCGCCGGCCTCGACCGGCTCGGCCTGTGGGGGGTCGGCGTCATCAGCGCAACCGTCGCGGCGGCCGCCTGCCTCGCCGTGCCCCAGGCCCCCTCCTACACCGGCTACGTCGCCCTCGTGGCCCTCTTCATGGCCGCCGACGGAGGACTCACCGTCGTCCTGCGCACCCTCCGCTCGCAGGTCATCCCACCCGCGGCCTTCGGCACGACCCTCTCCCTGACCATCCTGCTCCTGCTACTCCCCTTCCCCCTCGCGGGCATCCTGCTCGCCCTCACCCCAGCGCCCTATCTCACCGACGTCATCCGGGTATGCGCCCTGCTGCAGGCACTGACCCTGCTCGTCACGTTCATCCGACTGCGCAACGACCCGGTCCTCCGAAGCAGGACATCACCAGCCCACCACGAGGCCTGACTTGCCCATTCAGCCGTCCAAGCGCCAGTTCGACAACAAGCGCCGCGGTCCTTCCCAAGCCGTATTGCGGCCCCGATCCAAGACCCCGGCAGCACGGTGGAGCCAGTCCCAGCTGTAGACGCTGTGCAACCGCTGCTCACCATCCTTGGCGCAGCGGCTGCACACGACCGGATGCCCCGGCACGCGGTCTCCGCCGGGGCACACTGCCCGTCACAGCCGCGAGCAGCGGCAAGGCCAGGCCTAGCCTTGCAAGCCATGCGCCCCGCACGGCGCCGGCAACGAGCGCCATCGGAACAAGAACCACCACAGCATGGGCGAACAGCGGATGCGCCGACATTCCATTGACCTCAGTCGGTCCCACAGTCAACCTTCCCTGATCGCCTCACCGAGCCGACCGCCGCAGGCACGGCGCCAGAACAGGTGCCTTCCCGGACCGACAGGGTTCTCCCCAACCACTGACGACCAGCCCATCGGCCCATCACCAGCCCGCGCCGCCGACCGGGGGATAAAAACGCCTGCAGTTCGTCTGCTCCGACAGGGACGCCGACACCCGCACGGTGCACGCGCCGAAGAGCCCTGGCACCACCTCTGGGACTGGGGGAAGGTAGGAAGAGGAAGCCTCCCTGGGAGGTGGGCACAGTGTGGTACTGGCACGGTGGTGGCTGGGTCTGGATGGCCTTCATACCCCTGGTGTGGATCGTGCTGCTCGGCCTCTTCGTGGGGGTCGTGGTCCGCCTCACGCAGCACCCCACGAATCGCGGCAGTGGGCAAGGCCCGGGGCAGCCACCACGAGAGACACCCGAGGAGATCCTCGACCGCCGCTTCGCCTCCGGTGAAATCGACGCCGACACCTACACCGAGGCACGCGAACGCCTCGCCGCCCACAGGCCGAGGCCCCAGTGACCGCGGCCCGGCCGTTCGCCGGGCCCTGCATCGGCCGATAGGCGGTGGGAGGCAGTGGCCGCTGATCGCGGGTGCGCATCGCCGATCCGGCTTCCGGCGGTGATGCCGCAGGTTCTGCAGGTCAAACGCTCATATCATCGAGATCCCCAGGGCGGTACCCCGCCACGGCCCACTGGCCCGGTACTGCCGCGTCTCAGTTGATTCCGCCGTCCATGGCCCGGCGACGGCGTCCCATGCGGACCTTGCCGACCAGCAATTCCGTCGTGCCCGGCCGGCCACAGCGACGGCGCAGATGGAGCCGCGTAAGCGGTGACGAGTAGGGCTTTTCAGGGACCGGGAGCCATGTGTGGGCCAGAAGCCTGGAAGTGCGCTTCACCGGGTCTTGTCGTACAGGTCAGAGTGGGTGAGCTGCGCGATCGCCCCTCGGTCCTGAAGACTGTTGCGCGACTTTCTCTACCTCATCCAGGCCCGCGCACAGCGCGGGCGCGCGCCGCCTCTGTGGTCCAGTTGCGAGGTTGGAGAGAGAGCGTGAAGGTGGAAGTAGAACGTATGATCGAGTTCAAATGGAGCTCTCATGCAAGCGGCAAAGGCTGAACTGTACGCGCTTGACGTGACCCAAGCACGCTGGGTCAAGAGCAGTAAGTGCCCCTCCGGCTGCCGGCCGGGCTGCGTCGAGGTGGCGGACCTTGGTGGCGGGGCTGTTGCCGTCCGTGACTCGGACCATCGAGACCTGCCGCCTCTGCGGTTCACTGCAGAAGAATGGGCAGCCTTCCGAGATGGTGTGCGCAAGGGCGAGTTCGGGTAGAGCATCTCGCGTTCACCAATGTTTAGCCGGGTCCGACCTCGCGCTGCGGCCCGGCGTCAGCGAAGCCAGGCACGGTCGCGGACCAGTGACAGGGATGCCCAGACACGCCCCATTCCCCAGGTGCTTCCGGCGCCCTTCGCACACTCCAGGGCAACTCCCAGCATGATTAATAGGGCGAGGAGATCCAGGGACCCCTCGCTCAGAACCTGCACTGGGTCGACTCTTCGCCCGGATGGAAGAATAGTGCGAATGTCGAGGCCATCCCCACCTCCTGACTGTGAGGCTGTAATTTCGATTTTCTTGATATGCGGCAGTCTAGCGATTTGCGAGAAATCATCAGAGACCTGCTGTGTGATGTTCCAGCAGTGACGCCCTTGTTTCTCTCAACTCTATCTCGGACCGCTCAATGTCCAGTGCTATGTAGCCAGCATGAGAAGGGCTATCGCGGAGATAGTCGAAGAAGAACCTCATTCGCCCAGAAGGGGCGAGCTTCCAGAAAACCTCGAAGTCTGATCTGCTCAGTACGGTCGGACAGAGGGCGCAACCAGGAGCAAAGCCAGTCAATCGGTCGCCATAATGCCCTCCGGATCGGGGATGTCCACGAAAGTACTTTCTACCATCTTCGAGTTCTACGCTTACTAGGGGCGCCCTATTGGAGAGAGGTTGCGGGCTTCCCTGCGCGATTTCATCCCCGCGTTCCCTCTTCTGCTGACCTTACCTCGCAGGCAGAACTCAAGTGCGTCAGTAATTGACGACTTCCCGGCTCCGTTATCGCCGAGGATAAGGGTGGAGATTGATTTCCCTCGGATGGAAGTCAGGGGGCGGGTTCGGGACCCGGACCCGGGAGGTGGCTAAAGCCGCCGAGTAGCCGGGAGGAGTCTCACCTCCCGGCCCTCACAGATCCGTACGTGACGGTCGCCCGTCATACGGCTCTTGTCGTTCTGGTCACCAGACCTGGGGGACGTGGGTGGTCCAGGCCCAGTGGAACCTGGGTCGTCGTGCGACGGCCTGGTTCCATGCGTCCTGGGCTTTCTTGCGTCCCCGCAGCCGCTTGAACTTCTTGCGCATCCACCGCATCAGGTAGAGGCCAGACCTCAAAGCCTTGGCCCCGTACAGGCGCCGTCCTCCCCGGCGGCCGGCGCCCTTCACACCTGGCTCGGTCATCAGCCGACCCCGACCGCCACCGCCTCAGGCGGACGTGTCGCACGCACCGGCGTTACGGCGGCCCGTCGGCGGGATCAGGCGCAGCGCGGGGCGACGTAGCCGGAGGATCCGGTGTACACGTACGCGTCCGAGACGTACCCGCTTCCGATGTAGTCCCAGAGGTTCGTCGTGCCGTAGGGGCCCGTCACCGTCGTGCCCGGCTTCTGGCAGACGATCGATACGCTCGCGCCCTCCGGCAGTGTCTTGACGATGCTGTACGTGGTGCCGGGGCCGCTGCGGACGTTGACCTGGACACCCGGCGCGACCTTGTATGTAGTGGTCGCCAGCGCGGCCGCCGACGCGGCCTCCGCCGTCTCCCCCTGGTAATCGGCAGCGCCGGCGCTGGGGGCGAAAACGACGCCCGAGATCAACAGAGCGAATACTGCCGCGATTCCTGAGATTATTTTGCGCATGCTAGCCCTCTTTCATTTTGATTGACCGGCGAAGAGGATATCGGCAGCGTGATCTTGAGGAAAGGGCACCAACCTCGATCCTTCAGGCGTGATTGCTGCCAGTTGAGGTGATCGGTTCATCCCGTTTGTCCCGGCCGGTGCCGGGTGGGATCTTCGCGTGTCGCTGCGGCTGCGCCGGGCTTCCACGGTTTCCGGGGTGGGGCTGCTCCTTCCTGGCCTGCGTCGGGGTGGTGGCACCCGGTTCATGGAGCGGCGGGCAGTGCGCCGAGCCGTCGCCAGCTGGTGGTGAAGGCGTCGGCCTAGGGCCAGGTGGTCTCGATCCGCAGCCATCGGTGGCGGGCGTGCTTCGCGAGGCGGGCCGGGAGCTGGTAGAGCCTAAAACGCATGGTGTCCGGCTCTGCGTCGGCCAGGTCGGGGTGATCGTGGAGGGTGAGCAGACGGAGCCAGGCGTCCAGGTCGGCGGCGAGGTTTGCGCTCAACATCCATGCCTCGTTGATCGTCCAGGACTTGGCGGGCAGGTTGTGCAGGCCCATGGCCTTGTTCGTCCGGACGTGGTCTTCCACTGCCGCGTGGTGGCGGTGCAGGGCGTCCAACCACTGGATCTGATGGGAGCCGGCGATCCGGGTCATCCTGGAGATGTTGGTGGCGGTGATCGAGTACTTCCAGCCCGTCTTCTTTTCGAAGGGCGTGAAGTCCTTCATCTGCCGGCCGGACGGCTTGACCCGGCGGACGATCAGCCGCATCCCCTTGATCCAGCCCTCCCGGCGGTTCAGCCCGGTCAACTCGGCGACGAAGTAGCCGTCCTGGAGGCTGCCGTCCTGCTTGATCGAGGTCTCCCAGGCAGTCTCGGGCAGGAGGGCGATGGCCTTCTCGTCCTCGTCGGTGATGGTCCAGCCGGTGGTGAAGCGGACCGTGCGCCGCATGGTGTTCAGATCCCGCAGGTGTTCGTGCAGGCCATGGGTGGCGCCCGCGCCGTCGACCCGCACCAGGATCTTCGCCGTCGAGGCTCCGGGGACCTGGGCGAGCGCCTCACGCAGCACCCGGATGTGGTCGGCCACCGTGTTCGAGCGGCGTTGCCCGCACGCAGCAGCATCGCCAGACACTCGGAGGTGTTCGCACACCACCGCGGCCAGGGGATGAAACCCGAACGACTTCTTCCAGGTCGCCGCGGCACCCTGCTTCTTCGACGCTGCCGTGATGATCGTGGCGTCCATGTCGATCACCACCCAGCGGTGCAGCCGCTTCCCGGCGATCGTCAGCCACGGGAACCCGCCCGGCCGCAGATGCAGCAGCGACCACACACCCCGGCGCACCTGAGCCCGCGCCCGAGCGATCTTCGCCAGGACCTCCTCCTCCATCGCCTCCAGCGTCCGGCGGGTCGTCGAGTCGGACACCGCCGGCCCGAACAGGCCCTGGTGGTGGGCCTGCAACTGCTCGGCGTCAGACAGATTCACCGCCCCCAGCACGATCGCTATGGCGAGTTGCACGACCACGGCCGCGCGGTCTCGCCAGCCGGTTCCGGTCCCGGCGGGCAGCACGGCCGCCAGCGCGACCGTCAACCCCGTACGGTCGGCCAGCCGGCGCAGCAGTACCGCCCCGGCATGCCCGATCAGCCCCTTGCCGTCGGCGACCACGGACAACCGCCGGTCCCACCCCGTAGGCTCGCTCACCAGATTGGTGCCCTGACTCTCGCAGCGGATACGACGTCGACACTCGCATCCTTGCAGGCCAGCGGCACCTTTCTGCTACCGGGACGTCAGAGGTCGTTAAGTCCGTTTCTGGTAACGGCCTCGTCCGGGCTGGGTGAGGAAGCCTTGGCGGGTGAGGCGTCCGAGACGGCTGCGGGTGATGTTGACGGATGCCTCGCCGGTGGGCATGCCGAGGAGTTCGTGCAGCTCACGGGCTCGGAACTCTTGATCAGGGTGCTGGTTGAAGGTGTTCACGATGTCCTGGTAGGCGTTTTTCATCTCGGGTGGCGCGGGTTCGCCTCCGGCCGGTGCGAGTTCGGCAATGACCTTCCGGGTGGTGGCCAGGTCCGCAAGTCGCGCTTCGGACTCGGCCAGGACGGCGGTCAAGTACTGAATCTGGTCGCGCAGTTCACCGATCCGGGCTGTGATCTCGTCGTGTTGGTCCTGGAGGTCGGCGACGAGCTCGATGACGTTCACGCGGCCAGCCCGAGGGTGTCGCGCCAGGCCGGACTCGGTGTGGTGCGTCGGCGGGCCATGTTCGCAATCGAGGCCCAGTAGACGCGCGAGGTGGAGGTGTCGAGCCGGTGGTCGTACTCGCGGGCCAGACGGCGGTGCAGCATCAACGTGCCGTTGACCTGCTCCACGACCCACCGCTTGGGCTGCGGGACAAAGCCTTTTCCCTGATCGTCCGAGTTGCGGCGGACGACCTCGACGTCGATGCCCAGCAGGGCACCGTGGATGAGAACCTCGTCCTTGAAGCCTTGGTCCCCCAGCGCCTTCTCCAGGCGCATCCCACACCGCTCGGCTGCCTGGTCGAGCAGGGCGGTGCCGGCGGCGTTGTCGTGGGCGGATGCG
The DNA here is from genome assembly GCF_053601495.1 of Streptomyces sp. NPDC004721. Lineage (NCBI taxonomy): Bacteria > Bacillati > Actinomycetota > Actinomycetes > Kitasatosporales > Streptomycetaceae > Streptomyces > Streptomyces sp. NPDC004721. The sequence goes on along the minus strand of NZ_JBSGBZ010000051.1, from coordinate 15,072 downwards.
GCCAGCACGACGACGCCGATGATCAGCCCCAGAACGTCGACGGCCAGTCCCCGCTTGCGGCCCGACAACCTCTTGTTGGCGTCCAGTCCCGTCGTGGTCTTCGGGACACCGGCGGCCGCGCGGACGGACTGGGTATCGGTGATCACGAGGGACGGGTCCTCTAATCGCCGGGCCCTCTCCCGCACCTGGCAGCGCAGAAGTTCCTGGATCCGCTGGTCAAGACCGTCTTCGCGCCACAGGCCGAAGTAATAGAACACCGCTGACCAGGCCGGGAAGTCGTGGGGCAGGTAGCGCCACTGACAGCCCGCCCGGTTCTGATAGAAGATCGCGTTCACGACTTCCCTCAGATCGCAGGCCCCGGCATCACCGGTCGCCGACCGTGCCACCCTGTCCTGCTTCCAGGCCGTGATCATTGGCTCGATCAACGCCCAACGCTCGTCCGACAAGTCACTCGGATACGGTCTTCGACCCATGCCCGCATCCCAGCATGCGCATGACCGATGGTCGGCTCGTAAGACGAACAGTCCCACGATCGAGCGATCACGAACGGAGGAAAACCGGACTTAACGTCCTCTCAGATCGCCCAATTCCGCTGAATACCCAGGGTGAATAGCCCCGTTGCGAAGTGTCCCAATTTGGGTCGCGGAGATCTTGACGGCGCTTTACCTTTCCCAACAGACTTCCCACAACTTGGGTGCCTCGCCCGACTGACACCCCCGTCTCGGGAGGGCGCGCCAGATGGAGGAAACTCGATGAGGAGTCCCCGCAGAGCGCGGCATTACGCGCTCTTGCTCGCAATTCCCTTGGCGGTCACCATGAGTGCCCTTCCGGCGCTCGGCGCCCCCACGAGCCAACCGGTCACACCCGACCGCGATTCCAGCACCGCCCAGAACGGTGTCGCACTGATGCGCATCGTCGTCCCCGATAAGTCGGGGGTGGACAAGCTTGACGCCATGGGTGTCGATTTGGCCGAATACAGTAAGCCGGTCGACAACGGCATCGAAGTGCACGCCGTCCTCAGCCCTGATGAGACCGAGAACCTGCGTGACCAGGGCTTCGACGTCCAGAACCCCATTTCGGACCAGGGCGATTACAACGCGAACATGCGCGCCCGTTCGCAGGCGGTCGCGATCGAGGCCGCCGACGCGGCCGAGGCTGACACACTCACGCCCCTGCGCGCCGAGTGGTTCACCAGCCTCAACGACCAGCGGTTCCTGTCGGTCGAGGTGAAGTCCAGCGCGACGGACGCCCAGACCGTCCTCACCGCCTCTTGGGACAGTGGCAAGGGCACCGAGCCCGGCTCCGGCGGGACGGCGACGATGTCCCGCTTCACCGACGCCGGCGAGTACATGTACCACCGGTTCAGCGCGCCGCTGGCGATCACCGAGGCCCCCGCCACGGTCACCGTCACCAGCAGCCGCGGCGGCACGATCACCGTGCCGGTGACCAAGTGGCTGGGTGACCCGGTCAAGGCGCCGAGCCCGAACTACGTGTCGGACTTCGTCGACCACTACATGGACCCGACCGAGGTCACCGACCGGGTCGTCGGTCTCGCCAAGGAATTCCCGAACATCTCGGAGATCATCAATCTCCCGTACAAGACGAACGGCTACCGCCGCCAGGCGCAGGCGCAGTTCGGCACGGGTTCGGGGACCGCGCTGGCGAGCACGTTCTACGTGACCTCCAAGGCGTACGGCAGTGAGGGCGGCAACGACCTCAGCATCACGCTGAAGGACCCGGGAGCGAACAACGCTCCGCTGTCGGTCGCGGTCAACGGCAAGGAATTCGTGGTCAACCTGGCCACGGACGCCTCCGGCGCGATCACCAGCACCGCGGGCCAGGTCGTGAACGCCATCAACGCCAACGCGGCGGTGTCGACGCTGGTGACCGCCAGCCTCTACCGGACCAGCAATGGCACCGGTGTGGTGGCCGCGGCCCCGGCGACCCCGCTGACCGACGGCCTCAAGGCGCCGGCGAGCGTCTCGCGTGAGCCGTTCCAGATGAAGGCGATCCGGATCGGCAAGCACCGGGACGGCTCGAAGACCGGTGTGTTCCTCTACTGCCAGGAGCACGCGCGCGAGTGGGTGACCCCGATCACCTGCGTGGAGACCGCCGAACGGTTGCTGCGCAACTACGCGCAGGACGCGAACACCAAGAAGCTGGTGGACGACCTTGACATCTTCATCATCCCGACGATGAACCCCGACGGCGCCCACTACTCAATGTACGACTACAACATGCAGCGTAAGAACATGGTCAACTACTGCGCTGCGGACAACTCGGACCCGGCACGCCGCAACTCCTGGGGCGTCGACCTCAACCGCAACTTCTCCGTCGGCAGTGGCTTCGACGGCTACACCGGCGGCAGCACCAGCTGCACCGGCGAGACCTACTCAGGTCCGTCGGAGCTGTCGGAGCCGGAAGCGCGCAACGAGGTGTGGCTCGCGAACAACTTCAAGAACATCAAGTTCGCGATGAACACCCACTCCTACGGCGGCTACTTCATGTGGCCCCCGGGAGCGTACAAGTCCGCCGGCCGTGAGGTGCTGCCGCGGACGGACATGGGCACGGAGAACTACTTCTGGAACGCCTCCACCCACATCCTGTCCGCCGTCCAGGACTGGCGCGGCACCGGCATCCAGCCGGGACGCACCGGCCCCGTGGTCGACGTGCTGTACTCGGCGGCCGGCAACAGCGCCGACGAGTTCTGGTACAACAACGGCATCATCGGCTGGGACTTCGAAGTCGGCACGGACCTCTACGACCCGGCCACCAAGAAGTACAACGCGGTCGGCTTCCAGCCCCCGTTCAGCGAGGGCCACGAGGAGGCCATGGAGTTCTCCAACGGCCAGATCGGCATCCTCGATGTCGCCCGCGCCTACGACAAGGACCACCAGCAGCCCACGTCGAAGCTCGCGGTGACCGACGCGTCCGCCACCTCGACGACGTTCACCTTCACCGTGGACGAGCCGGCGAACATCTACTACACGCTCGACGGCAGCCGCCCGACGATGAACTCGCCGAAGCTCGCCGCCGCGGGCATGCGCGAGGGCGCCGAGAAGATCACGGTCGACAAGAACACCGTCGTCCAGTGGTTCTCCATGGACCTCGCGGGCAACTACGAGCAGAACTACAAGCCCGACGGCAACGGCAAGAACTACAACAAGCAGAACGTAACGGTCGGCGGCACGAACTAACCCTCCGCTGACCCTCGGCCAACCAGCCCCGGCCCGTGCCACCCAGGCACGTGCCGGGGCTGTCTGCTGAGGTGCAACCGCGATGCCGGTCGGGAACGTGCCGGATGCGGCCCGTCGGCCCACTTCACCGGGGGACGCCAGAACACCTCAGGGTCAACGACTACCTCGGCGACGCGCGATCCGATGACCTGGTCGAGGTTGCCCGCGCCCTACGCACCTGCGCGGGGCGCGCACTCCGAAGGCCGACGAAGTCCGAGCCGCTATGCGAAGGGTCGTCGCTAGCCTCCGGTGCGCGGGGCGCCCGGACATGCCGCGACCGGAGCGTCCGCAGCCTTCACGGCGGTACGGTCTCGCCATGCCTACGCCGACCCGAGCCGAGGAAGCCCTTGCGGCCGTGCTGGCCGGCGTTCCACGCCCGAGCGAAGAGAACGGCGATCTACGAATCCTGGACTCATGGACTGTGGGCGAAGACACGATCTGCGTGGCCTATCAAGGCTGGTGGGAAGACGGCACGATCGGTCTGCGCCGCCGGATCGATGACGACTTGCCAGTGAGCTGGGTCGTCGGCCAGATCCTCGACGCCGAGTTGGGCGAGCCTCCTGGCGGCGTGATCGAAGGCGCAGAGCCAGACAGCAGGGGCATTGTCTGGTGGCATGGCGAGCCGCCTGAGTGGTGGAAGAACGCGCTCCTGCGACAGGTTCACCCGGCCCAGCGCGAACGCGGAGATCTCCTCCACCCGCTCCATGGTCCGCACCATCGCGGTGCCCGTCGTCTTCACCGGCGGCGTGCGCAGCCGCTCCAGCTCCGAGACCCGCTTGCCCTCCGGCACCACCAGCAGCTCCGCCAGCGCCGGCGCGAGGGCGGGATCGGCCCGGCGCGTCGCCCGGCGCCGACCTCCGAGGACCGAGCGCCCGTCACGCCCAACCGTGGTGGCGGGCGTACCACCCGAGCTGGATGCGGGTGGTGACCCCGGCCTGGACCATGAGCGCCTGGATGCGCCGCTGCACGGTGCGCGCCGACAAGTCCAGCTGCCCGGCCACCGCGGTGTCGGTGAGGCCGGCGAGCAGCATCCGGAGGATGCGGGTGTCCAGGGCGTCGAGCCCGTGGTGCGGCAGGCCGTAGGGGCGAGCCCGCTCCCACACCGTGTCGAAGAGCGCCTGGGCGACGTTCACCAGGCCGCCGCGCAGGATGATGCTGGGGTCGACGTCGCTGCCGCGACCGCGCAGCGGCAGCAGCGCCACCTCGCCGTCGCAAACGATGAGCTTGAGCGGTATCTCCTCGACCGTCCGTACGCGCATGCCCCGGCCGAGGGACTCGTCGACGTTGTCGGCCGCGCCGGGCTTGCTCAGGAACCCCTGATCGATGACGGCGCGCACCTTCAGGCCGCGCGCCAGCACGGTCGGCTCCTCCGTGTTGTCCGGGCCGACCACCTGGACGTCTCCTGTGACGAAGGTGTCGATCCTGCGCCGGGAGGCGAGTTGGAGCTGGACATACCGCTGCTGCACGGCGTCCCGGCCCTCGACCAGCTCCATCAGATCGCGCTGCGCCCTGCCCATGCTGCCGGTGCGGTAGGTCTCGACCAGCTCGGCCACGGCGAGCTCCGCGCGCTGGAGGCGTTCGCGGTGCGCTGCCAGCTCCGCGCCGAGCGCGACCGCGGGCGGCGCGGCGGCATAGCTGCCGTCGCCCTGCCGGCCAACCAGGCCGCGGGCGGCCAGGGAGTCCAGCACGGTGACGATCCGCGCACTCGGTACGGCTGCCGCCTCCGCCAGCTCACCGGGGGTGGCGGCGTGCCGTGCGATCAGCACCCGGTAGGCGGACTCCTGCTCGGGGGTGAGCCCGAGATCCTCCAGCATCAAACCCGCCTTCCGGTCCTTGCGTGCCGTCCGTCAGGGCGGATTCTCGCAGCTCGTCCGGGTGTGCAGGGTCAGGGCAGGGCGGCCGGCGGGCCCGCTGGACACAGCGGGCCCGCCGACCGACGTCGAGGTGCGCCGCGTTCAGCGGACCAGGGTGACCTCCGGTGAGGTCCAGGTCTCGGTGCCGGGTGCCTGCTGGGGGTCGGCGAGCGCCTTGTCGAAGACGAACCGCAGCCGGTAGGTGCCCGCAGGTGCCGGGGAGCCGTCAGCCAGGTCGGCGTCCCAGCCGTAGAAGTCCATCCCGGTGCCTGCACCGGAGTTGCGGCTCACCCAGGAGGCGTCGTACGGCGTGGCGACCACCCGGCCGCGCGCGTCGAGGACCTGGAGGCGCATCCGCTCCAGCAGGGGGTAGCCGTGCGACAGCATCACCCATGCCTTGTCGTTGGCGGTGCTCGCGTCGGTGAGGTCGACGGTGATCGGCTCGCTCCGGCCGAAGCTGAAGTAGCCGGGGCGCAGCGCTGGGTTGTCCAGCCTGTCGTTGACTTCGGTGAAGGTGGGGTTGATCGCGGAGACCGCGTCGTAGTCGCCCGCCATGCCCAGGTAGGGCACTCGGATCTCCGGGGTGGCCGCACCGACCGGGGTGAACTCCACCCAGCCGCCGAACAGGGTGCCCTGGGGAACTCCGCGGGGCTGCTGGAAGTGCACCGTGACCTCGCCGCTGCTGTGCGCGGCGACGGTGAGCCGGTCGACGCCCTGGACCCGGACGTCGCCGCCGGCGTCCAGGGGCTTCCAGGCGCTGGTGTAGGGCGGCGCGGCGGAGACCGAACCGCTCTGCCCGACCCGGTACGTCACCGTGTGGTCGGTCGGGTTGTGGACCGTGACGGGGCGGATCAACTGCCGTCCCTCCAGGTCGCCCAGGGCCAGCTTGGAGGGGGTGGCGGTGGCCCGGACGCCGGACACCGAAGCCAGGGCCGCGACCGCGTCGACCCGTCCGGCACCCTGCTGGGCGACGGGCTGCCGACCGCGCTCGTGGGCGCCGGTCATGGCGAGCGGGGTGGCGGTGTTCTGCAGAGCGGTCCGCACCTGGTCCGGAGTGAGGCCCGGGTGGGCCTGGAGCAGCAGAGCTACGACACCGGCGACGTGCGGGGCGGCCATCGAGGTACCGGAGTTCACGCCGTACCAGTCGAGCTTCGGCGGCACTGCCGAGAGGATGTAGCCACCGGGAGCGGCGATGTCCGGCTTGAACTCCAGCTCGTTGCCGGGGCCCCAGGAGGAGCCCTGGTCCATCAGCCCGGCGGCGTCGGCGTTCAGCGAGCTGCCGGCGTAGGCGCCCCAGGTGAGCTTGGTCCCGGCCGGTGCGGCGAGGATGCGCCGGGCGTCGCTCTCACGGATCGACACCAGTGGGATGCCGGTGCCGTCACAGCAAGGCGACCCGGGGATGGTGTCGTCGCCGTACGACGGGTTGTGGTAGAGCGCGCCGACCGCCCCGGCGGCCTCCGCGGTGCGGGCGATGTCCAGCGGGCGGCACTTGTAGGACTGGGCCGGGTCGGTGACCGGTGCGAAGAGGGCGATCCGACCGGTGAGGCTTCCGGCGGGCAGCGGGTCGCAGCTGGAGGCGATGGGGGTGATCGGGCTGCTGCCGGTCGTCGGCGGGACCGGGCCGCGGCCGGAGGGCTGGTACGGGACGGGGGCGGCGGAGCCGTCGTCGAGGGTGAGGGCCAGGTACGGGTAGCGGTTGCTGTAGGTGCTGCCCACGGCTATCGCATGGTCGGCGATGGCCGGTGCCGCGGCGTTGAACGGGCCCGCGTAGCCGTTGCCGACGGCGACCACGGTGGGAGTGCCGGAGGCGACGAGGTTGTTGACGGCGAGGGAGAGCACGCTGCTGCTGCGCTCGCCCTTCGAGCCCAGGCTCATGTTGACGACGTCCACGTCGTCGGCGGCGGCTTGGTCGAGCGCGGCGATGATGAGGTCGTCGGTCGCGGCGTTCTTGCTGCCGAAGACCCGGTAGGAACGGAGGGTCGCCTCCGGGGCGACCCCCTTGATGTGGGTGTCGTCGCCGGCGACGATGCCGGCCACGTGGGTGCCGTGCCCGGCGGCGGGTGTGTTCGTGTCGTCGTAGGGGTCGGCGTCCTCGTCGGCGAAGTCGTAGCCGCCCAGGACCTTGCCGTTGGGGAAGCCTCCGCCGCCGAGCGCCGGGTGGTCGTAGGCGATGCCGCTGTCGACGATGCCGACGGTGACGCCCTTGCCGGTGTGGCCCTGGCGATGGGCCTGGGGGACGCCGGTCAGATCCGTGGTGGTGACGACTTCCCGGCCGGACGGCGCGCCGTCGGCCAACCGGGCGGTGCCGCCGGCCTGGGCGACGGCCTTCTTGAGGACGTCTTCGGACACCGGGACGGGCGCCTCCGGCGCTTCGTACACGACCGGCTTCGAGACGGAGGCCACGCCGGGAAGCGCGGTGAGCCGGGCAGCCTGCGCCGCGGGGACCTTCACCACAAGTCCGTTGACGACGTTACGGTAGTGGCGGTGGACGGTCAGCGTAATCCCGGCCTGCTTCGCGACATCGACCAGCACTCGCTGGGAGTCCGCGACGGCGCGGCGCGCCGCAGCACGGCTGTTGGGCGAGGTCTGCTGCGCGGCAGGTGCGCTGTCGAGCGTGACGATGCGGGTGACCGACGGCCCGGACAGGTCGTCCGTGGCAGCGTGGGCCGGGCTGCCGGGCACGGCGAGTGGCAGCAGCAGGAAGGCGGCCGCCACGGTGATGGAGTGTCTGTTCACGACCAGAGATCAAAGCTCGCGCCACCCTGGCCGATCAATCGTTCGCGATGTCGCGTTCTCGCCATGTCGCGAACTCGACGTGGCCCCCTGGATGAACCCCGTGGAGCGATGGTTCGCCGGACCGACCCGCCGCAAGCCGCCGGAGCCATGACCGCCCTCGAACCGGCCGACGGGCCGGACCTCCTCGTCGCCGAGCCACTCGTCCGCACCGAAATCAAGATCGGATACGCGCGGGTCTCGACCGGCGGACAGAAGCTCGAACGGCAGCTCGACGCGTTCACCGCTGCCGGATGCCGGAGTGCGGCAGCCGCGTCGCCCGCACCGCGTGCCCGGTTCGACGGATCGCGGTTCGGTCAGCCGTGCGTGACCGGCGGGACTCCCGGTGCGCCCGCAGCAGCAAGACGAGGCGGCCGTACACCCCCGGCAGGGGTGTACGGCCGTCTCAAGAGCGAAGCTCAGCGAGTCACTTCAGGCCGAAGGCCCGGATGATCTCCTGGTTGATGCCCAGCCCGTCGGCCGCCTCGGCGTGCGCCTTGAGCGAGACGAACGAGCCCGGCTTCTTCGGGGTCTTGAACCGGGCGGTCCAGGAACCGGCCGCGTCCTTGCGGAGCTCCACCGCCTCCCAGGTCTTCCCGTCGTCGTAGCTGACCGACAGCGAGGCCCCGGTGGCCTTGACCGCCCCGTCCAGCCACTCCTGCGTACCGGAGGAGAGCCCGACCTCGGTCCACTGGCCGGCCTTGACGTCACCGGCCAGGTCAGTGTCTACCTGGTAGTCCAGCTGAAGCAACGGAATGCTGGCCAGGAACGGGCCGTTCTTGTCCATGGCACCCGAGACAAAGCTCCACTCGGTGTGGGTGCGGGTGGACGTCCGCCACTCGTTGCTGTCCCGGGTGGCGTCGAGGACGAAGCGGTACGGCAGCTTCTCGGGCGAGACGCCCCAGGCGGCACCCGCCCGGCCCGACACCTTCTTGATCAGGGTGTCGCCCGCGTAGACGGCCGTGGTGGTGGTCTCGTACTCGTCCTCCGACATGGCGCCGGAGTGGCCCGCGCCGGAGTCCGTCCACGGGGTGAGGTTGAACTGGATGTCGTTGTAGATGGACCGGTTCGGACCCCAGTAGGCGGTGCCCAGACGCGGGCGGGTGACCGGCGCGAACCACTGGGCCGGGTAGGTGCGGCCCGCCGTGTAGTCCAGCTCGCCGCTGCGCATCTGCTGCGCGGTGCTCTCGTCGGCCTTGAGGACCGAGTGGTTCTCGTACCAGTAGGAGGCGCCCGGAAGCGGGGTGACCCACTCCTCGCGGGTGCCGGGGAACTTCTCGTACTCCTCGCCGCCCAGCCCCGGACCGTACTCCGGGATGTCGAAGCGGTAGCCGGCGCCGAGAGCGTCCTTGTGGCCGTAGAAGGTGTTCTTCACCTTCGCGAGCTGACGCTCCGACGGGGCGTACTCCAGCGAGCGGTCCGGAATGACGCCGTCGTGGCGGTCGACCAGGTCGTACACGTAGCGGGCGAACTTCCGCTGCGTGACCGTCACCTTCGAGCCCTGCCGGGCCGACTCGATCAGCTTCTCGCCCGCGAGGCGCTGGACCGAGGCGACCGGGATCGTGGTCTCGGAGCCGTAGGGGGCGTACCAGTCCATGTCGACGCCGTCGCCGTCGTTGACGACGAAGAGCGCCTTGGCTCCCGCGGCCACCGCGTTGGCGGCCCGGTCCTCGGGAGCGACCGCGTCGCTGCGGCGGATGACGACCGCCTTGCCCTTGACGTCCAGGCCCTTGTAGTCGGCCGCGGCGCCGTTGCCCGCGAAGACGGCGGGGAGCTGCTGCGTGCCGCTCTCCGCGACCGGTGCACCGCCCTGCGCGGTCACCGGGACATCACTGCCGCCGACCGTCAGGTCGATGAGCTTCTCGCCCTGCCGCCAGCGGGTCAGGAACGAGAACTTGCCCTCGGTGACCTTCTCGGTGGGGCTCGCCCACAGCTGGTCGTACATCACCGGGATCTGGTACGCGTCGCGCAGGACGGAGCCGTCCGGTGCGGTACGTGCCATGTCGTAGCGCAGCTGGCGGGTCTCGGTCTCCTTGGGCGTCCGCGCACTGACCTTGCGGGCCTTGGAGGCATCGAGGGTGACCGTGGTCGCCTTGTCCAGGATGATCTCGGGGGCCGCGAGGAAGGCGACGGCCTTGGAGTCCGCGCGGTCACCGGTGATGTCGGGAATCGCCCACGCGGTGTAGTTGCCCGGCGGGAGCCGGAGTGTGGTCTCGCCCGGCACCCGGATGCCGGCCGGGTTCAGGTCGCCGAGCTCACCGATGATGACGAGGCCGTCCATCGGCTTGCCGGAGCGGTCCTTGAGCTGGAGCTTCAGGTCGTAGAGCTCGCGCTCCTTGTGCAGGGCGAAGCCGGTGTGGGCGACGGTGGTGCCCGACGCGTTCTTGGCGACGACCTGGCCGGAGAACTGCGTGTTGTTCGCGACCTTGGACGGGTCGAGCGAGAGCACGGCCTCGGCGGTGGAGCCGGCCGGGACGGTGAGCTGCTTCGTCGAGAGGGTGTAGGCGTCGGAGTCGGTGTCCGTCGCCAGGTCGAGCGTGACGTCCTCCGTGCCGGTGTTGCGGTAGGTGATGGTCCGCTCGGCGACCGGGTCGGACGGGGAGTGCGGCCAGTTGTACGAGGCGACCGGGACGGAGCCGGTGGCCTCGATCGTGGTGTCGATCGCCGCCTTCACATCGAGCCGGCCGGTGCCCTGCTCGTACGGGGTGTAATCGGGCAGTTGCTTGGACGAGCTCATCAGCGCGTCCTTGATCCGCTGGCCGGACCAGTCGGGGTGGCGCTGCTTCAGAATGGCTGCCGCGCCCGCGACATGCGGGGTCGCCATCGACGTACCGGACATCGACCGGTACATCCCGTTGACGCCGGGGACCGACTGCGAGGCGGCGGCGTTGATGTTCACGCCGGGCGCGGAGAGGTCGGGCTTCAGTCCGTACGACTTGACCAGCGGGCCCATCGAGGAGAAGTCCGCGCGGTTGTCCTTCTTGTCGACGGCGGCGACGGTGAGCGCCTTCTCCGCCGAACCGGGCGAGCCGATGGTGCCCTCGTCGTACGCATTGCCCGCGGCGATCACGAACAGCGGACCGCCGTCGGTGGAGAGGGCGTCGACCGCCTGGGACATGGGGTCGGAGCCGTCGTCCGGGACGGGGGAACCGAGGCTCATCGAGACGACGTCGGCGCCTTCGGCCTTCGCCCACTCCATGGCTTCGATGATGCCGGAGTCGGAGCCGGAGCCCCCGTCGCCGAGCACCTTGCCGATGATCAGGCCGGCGCCCGGGGCGACGCCCTTGTTGGCGCCCGCGGAGGCCGCGCCGGAGCCGGCGATCGTGGAGGCGACGTGGGTGCCGTGGCCGTGCCGGTCGGTGACCTCCTCGCCCGGCACGAAGCTCTTGGTCTCCAGGATGCGGTCCTTGACGTCCGGGTGCGTCGCGTCGATGCCGGTGTCCAGGACGGCGACCTTGGTGCCCTTGCCGTCGTACCCCTCGGCCCAGGCCTGCGGGGCGTTGACCTGCGGCACGGAGTCCTTGAGGGCCGCTTCCACCTTGCCGTCGAGCCACAGCTTGGTGATGCCGGCGTCCAGCGTGCGGGCCGCGGGGGTGGTGGTGATGCCGTTCCAGAAGGTGCGGGCCTTGTGCTTGTCCGCCTTCAGCGCGGCGCCGTGGATGCTGCCGAGGTCACGGACCTTCTCGGCGCCGTGCGGGGTGGCGGGCAGCGAACGGGCCTTGCGCGCGGGGTAGGTAGCGATCACCGGGATGCCGCCCGAGCGCTTGTCGTCGTATCCCATCTTCGCGAGCGTGGAGATGTTGAACAGCCTGCGGTCCAGCTTCCCGGCCGCGAGCAGCGCGGTGGCCTCGTCGGGCAGTACGTAGATGTCGTCGCCGGCCTGCTGGATGTGCACGCCGCCGACGGCGCCGTCGGGGCGGTCCACGGTGACGGTGTCCTGCTTGCCGGCGCCGTCGGTGTAGTGCACGACATCGCCCGTGAGCAGGGTGATGTCGTACTCCTTGACGGGGGTGGCGGCCTGGTGGCCGGTGGGCGCGGGCTGGGCCGGGGCGGCGGACACGGAGCCCGCCGCGGGAAGCAGTGCGCCGCTCACCAGGGCGACCGAGGTCGCTATGAGCAGAGCCCTGTGTCGCGCACGAGCGGGTCTCGCCCGCCCGGAGGCGGAGGGGGGAATGAACGTCATGCAGATGATCTACCGTCAAAAGCATGGTAACGGCGGGGTTCGAACGTTGCGTGAAACCGCCATGGCGGCATTCCGCCCCCAGCGGTTGCCGACTTGGCGGAGGGCGGGGTTGTAGCCCGCTTCGCGGGCTCGTTGCTTGTCGTAGTAGCGGCGGGCGCCGGGCGAGACGCGCAGGGCGGCGAATGCCTGGTGCTGGAGGGCGTCCCCCGGTCGACGGTGTACGGGCACCTCGATAAGACCAAGACCGTGCCCAGCCAGCCCAAGAAGCCAGCAGTCACGAAACCCTGATCGCTACCTTGCGGCTGGGGTCAGAGATAGGGTGCGGCGCGAAGTCGCACATGATAAGTGGAGGTAAATAGTCACAAAGAGGAGAAAGAGACGCCTCCCCGGCCTGTGTCCAGGCCGCATCCCCGCGCTCGCATGCGTCGCTGGTAACGGCGGAGTGTGAAGCCGAGTGTTCAAGCCCAAGAGTGCCTTGGCCATCAAGGCGCAACAGGCGAGGGGAAGGCTGGGCGGGTGAATGAGAATGAACCCCTGTAGATGCCTCGTAACTGACACTCCGTCGCTGGTGTGCACGAAGGCGGAGAGAGGACTCGACGCTGAAAGGCGTCAGGCGAGCCTGTGGGACCTGGAAGCAGGCGAGGACACCGCCAGTCCCGGGGTATAGGGGGCACCCAATCCAGTCGCATCTTGCATGTGTGGAACGCGAGAACCCCGTTGGAGTCCGGGCGGCGAATAGCCGCCCGGCAAGCCGGACGCAAGGAAGGCGCCCCGCTCGGCGCCGAGCATTCCCGACGATGGCCACCGTGTCTCTGCGATACGTGACTTCCAGCCGGACTCTTCGTGGCCTGAGTCCGTGGCGTCGAGGTAGTGCTGCGGAACAAGACCGGCAAAAGCCACCTGCCAGGAGCGCACGTAGACACCAGCGACCGCCGAGGCGTCATCAGGCCCTGCCTGTCGAATCCGCATGGCCGTCATTCTTCAAGGCTCCGCGCTCCGGGCCAAGTTCTTTTGCCGAGGGCCCTGTCGAGTGCTCGGCTGCCTGTTCCAGCAGTGCCCGCGCAGAGTCCGCGTAGCGGACGGCGGTCTTCTCGTCGATGCCGAAGACGAGCGCGAGGTGGAGTGGGTCGGAACCGTGGGCGAGGGCCTCTTCGGGCTGGCGGTCGACGCGGAGCCGTTCCGGGGTGGCGGTGAGGTTGCGGGTGGCCCGGGTGGTCCAGAGTTTGGCGGCCGGGCCGAGTTCGACGGCGGTCTTCTGGGTGATCAGCAGGTGGGGGTTTGGCGTTCGGCCTGCACCGGGGTGGGAGCGGCGGCCAGCGTCGCCCACAAGCGTTTCTCGGCCCGCTCGCGGGTGCCGGAGACCAGCCTTTCCAGCACGGTCACCCCGGGCAGCACCACCTTCTTGTCCACCAGGCGTTTGGTCGCAAGGTCGAACCAAGCAGGGTGGGGCGTTCGTTGCCGATCCAGGCACGCTGGTAGAGCCAGCGGGCGAGCGCGAACCACTGGTCGAACTCGAACTTCGTGTACCCGTAGTCGGCGCGGATCTGCTCCTGGTGGTCCCAGCGGGCCTCGCTGCTGCCGTACCCGGCGAACGCGGCCGGCTCCAGCCCGAGCTGCTCGGCAACGTAGGCGAACACCACGGCGGGTACTTCTTCGGGGTTGTTCAGGAAGGTGCCCAGGTAGCGGATGGTGCCGAGCTGGACTGCCCAGCCGATCCGGTTCCGCGCGCCACGGGCGGCCATCGCCCTGCAGCGCGCGGTCTGATCCAGCAGGAAGGACCCGGCGAGCTGTCCCTCGTCCGGGTCCTCGGTGAAGTGGCCGAAGCGCCTGCGCTGTTCCTCGCTCAGAGAATTGGTGGGCACCGCCCGCTCCTGGATCATCGGCGTGACTCGCGCGCGACAATGCCAGGTGCCCCGGCGGGGCGTTCGGTGATCCCCGATTCCAGCCCAGAGCATCACCCCATGTGGTAGACGGGGCAGCCTGGAGAGAGACAGAACGATCCTTGCTCACCAGTTCCTCGTGTGAAGAAGCGCAGAGTTGTGCCACGCGACGCCCGGGGGGATCTCGCGCCATGCCTTGGGACAACGGGTGGGTTCAGGGGGGTGTGAGGGTGTCGAGCCGGGCGGCGAGGTCGGGGTGGGCGGCGGCCAGGTGGGGGCGGGCAGCGGTCAGGGGGGCGATGAGGTCGGCGGGGTCGTCGTGGGCGAGGGCCGCGTGGAGCTCACCGAGCGGGCGGCGGGCGGCCGGGGGAAGGTCGGTAAGGGCGGTGATCTGGCCGGCGAGGCGGCGCAGGTCAGCGGCGTTGGCGCGGGCCCAGGTGGCGGTGTTGCGTTCGGCAGCCCGGGCCTGGCGGGTGGCCGTCACGCGTTGCTCTCCGGTGGTCCCGGCCGGGCCGGGACGGCCGCGCAGATAGCGGCGCTCGGCGGCCTGGCGGCTGGCGACACCCAGGGGAGCGGCGAGGTCGGCCCAGCTGGCTCCCGCGTCCCGGGCCGTTTCGATCAGGCCGGTCTCCCACCCGGCGAGCTGCTCGCGCACCTGCCGCAGCAGCATCAGGGAGGCCAGCGCCTGCTCCGGCCCGGGACCGGGACCTTCGGGCGTGTCCGGGGACTCTCGCTGGGCGTCGCGCAGGGCGTCGTCTATGGCGTCAAGGGCCGCCGCGGCGGCGAGGAATGACGCCGGGCTGTGGGCGTTCGTACTGGTCGTGGGCGGTTGGTCGGCTGCGGTCACGGGCACCCCCCTCGGATCGTCATCATGTAGACGACATCATGTTTGTCATCCATTGGATGACATGTTACAACGGTGTCAGTGAGGCGCATTGGCAGTTACTGCCTGAACCTGCTGGAGGTGTTTTCACGATGTTGATGCGCACTGACCCCTTCCGTGAGCTGGACCGGCTGGCGCAGCAGCTGATGGGCCCGGGTACCTGGTCGAGGCCGTCGGCGATGCCGATGGACGCCTACCGCGAGGGCGACGAGTACGTGGTGGCCTTCGACCTGCCCGGCGTCACCGCGGACGCGATCGACATCGA
>NZ_JBSGBZ010000050.1:0-57745 GCF_053601495.1 Streptomyces sp. NPDC004721 | reverse complement strand
AGCACCACGGCACGAACCTGGGAAGACCGTGAAACGAGCCGAAACCCTCACCGAACACGTCCGCCTGAAACAGCAGCGGGGATAAAAATCAAGCTGAGAGGCTGTTGTCTTTTCGATCTTGAGCGGTGGCAGTCGAATGCGGGTTCCCGGTCGGGTGATCCTGCCGTGGCGAGGGCATGAGGAAGGGACCTCCTGAACAGCTCGTGGGTGTCGAATCCATAGAGCAACAGGAGGCCCCGGTGCCGCAGTCTTCCGTGTCGATGGCGGGGCAGTCCAACTCGGCCGCTCCATCGTGTGATTGCCTCGCGCACGTGTACGGCAACGCGGCTGACCGGCCCGAGCGGCAGCGCCGGTACCCGTCGGACATGACGGACGGGGAGTGGGCTGAGGTCCGGCCGCTGCTGCCGGTGCCGGGCTGGATGCGCGGGCGGGGCGGCCGGCCGGAAGGGTATTGCCACCGCGGGCTGCTGGACGCGGTCCGGTATCTCGTGGACAACGGGATCAAGTGGCGGGCGATGCCGGCCGACTTCCCGCAGTGGGACCGGGTGTATGCCTTCTTCCGCCGCTGGCGCGACCACGCCCTGGTCAAGGAGTTCCATGACCGGCTGCGCGCGCAGGTCCGCGAGCGGCTGGGCCGGGACGCAGAGCCGACGGCGGGCGTGATCGACTCGCAGTCCGTCAAGGCGGACGCCGTCGTCGGCGCCGACAGCCGCGGCTTCGACGGCGGCAAGAACATCAACGGGCGCAAGCGGCACGTCGTGGTCGACACCCTCGGCCTGCTGCTCGGCGTCATGGTCACCGCCGCGGATGTCGGCGACCGTACCGCCGCCCAGGTGCTCCTGCACCAAGTCGCCGATGCGCACCATCGCCTGGCCCTCGTCTGGGCCGACGGCGGCTACACCGGCAGCCTCGTCGAGCACTGCCTGGCCGCGTTCGCCCTGGTCCTGGCGATCGTCAAACGCAGCGACGACCAGAAGGGGTTCGTGGTGCTGCCCAAGCGGTGGATCGTCGAGCGCCTCTTCGCCCACCTGATGCGAAGTCGCCGCCTGGCGCGCGACTTCGAACGCCGCACCACCAGCGCCGAGGCGATGATCTACTGGTCGATGACCCTGCTCATGACCCGCCGCCTGGCCCGCTCACCCCGCGGGCGGGCGTGAACCGGCCCGGTGCCGCCTCGGCCAGCCAGCCGCGCGCGACCAGACGTTTCGCCTTCGACCTCAGCGCCTCCACCCGCGCCGGAACCACGTCCATGCCGAACAAAGCGGCCATCTCCTGGCAGGTCATCGGCCCCTGCCCGAGCCGGGCATGGTCCGCGAGTGCGGTGAGGATGCGCTGGTAGTCCGCCGACAACGCCGACCACGCAAGCCCTTCACGCCACACCGGCACCTGCGACTTCATCTTCTCCGCTTCCGGCGTTGACGATGCCTTCCCGGCCTGCCCGTCGGCGGTCGGCGCTGTCCGGTCGGCCCGGTCGTGGCCATGCCCGGTCTCATCCGCCGGGGCAAGCAACTCGCCCACCCGCGAGCGAGCGATGGCCCATTCCTTCCAGTCCCGCTCGGCCACGGCCAGTTCAGCCTGGACGCGCTCGGCCTCCTCCCGCAGCTCCTCCACACGACGGCGAGCGACGAGCTCGCGCTGTTCCAGCAGCCCCACGACCGACGGCATCCATGACCTCCACAGCAGCGGCGACACGACAGACCACCACTCCCACAGGATCGTCGACCCTACGCCCGACCAGCGAAAACGCCGTCCTCAAGCCCGGAAAGACAACAGCTTCTGAGCACGGCGAAGCCCCGGCCGGGTGCCAGATCACGGTTGCGTCATGTGTGTGGAACCCATGGAGGTCTCGTGGTTAACCTGTGTCGCCCGACTCTCTGTGCGCGATCTGGCTGCCGGTCAGGGCCTTGAGGAGCTTGCGGTGGAGAACACGTCGCCACTTCCCCCGAACGTCCCCCCATGCCCTTCCCGCGCTCCCACGGCGCACATAGCGGCAGACTCGACGGACTCGCCAAACGGCTGGCGGGATGAGTACGAGAACCATCCGGAGTACCAGCGCATCCTGGCAGGGCTGGAGAAGCCGTGGTGGAAGCGGCCGGTAGCCCTGTGGGGTGGCGTCGTCGCGGTCGCCGTCGCGTCGTTCTTCCTGGGCGGTGTGGTCCTGGGCTCCAATGGCGGCTCGGACGCCTCTTCCCCAGACCCCTGGGTGCAGGGGCAGGTGGATGACCAGTCGCAGAGCAACCAGCCGGCTGGAGTGTCGGCCGCAGAGAAGTTCCAGATCCTCAACAAGTTCTGCAACCAACAGGCTGGCGGCCCGTACAACGTCTCGGAATCCGCGTTCATGGAGTGCAACCGCAGCTACTACGTGACGGATCAGGGTCAGGTACTGCCGAGGTAGCCGGGATCGCCAGTCCGCGCTTGGCCTTGGCCCTCGCGACGCTGCCGCCCGTCAGCTGACGGCCTCCCGGACCGTCAGCCAGATCTCGTTCTCCACTGAAGCCCTCCGGGCACGCGAAAGGTCCCGGTTTCCTGAGAAGTCGGGAGTCGCGCGAGGACGTACTGGTGAGCGTCATGACGGGTCACAGCGGCGCGTGTCCCTGCCGCGCAACCACGTCACATCAGTGTGTCTTTGAGGTTTCAGGCCAAAAATGCGGTCCAGCTGCCTGGCGGCATCCGGATCTAGCAGAATGTTCTCTCCGCCGGGAAGGGGAAAGGGCGTCATGGCCAGGGGGAAGCCTCAACTGTTGTTCATGCATGGCATCGGCGGTCTGCGGGACACCGCTACTGACCGCCGCGAATGGCTGGAGGCGCTTGCGACCGGAGCACGGGACGCCGGGATGGCTGATGCGATCTCCGGACTGACCCAGGGCTGGCTGGCGGATGTCACGTTCGCCAACTACAGCGACCTGTTCAACCGCAGAGGAGCCCAGGGCGACACGGCAGGGGAGCTCGGGGAGGATGAGTTTCCCTTTCTCGCAGGGCTAGTTGACGCGATGCTGGAGGAACTTGCCGAACGGTTCCCGGCCGAGAGTAGCCCGCAGAATGCCCGGGTCATCGCTGACGCGCGGTACCAGCTCGACGCTGCCACCCAGGGACGGCAGTCCCAGGGGGTGGGAGAGGGCTTCCGTGGGCTGGTCGGCGTCACGACGACGATGCTCCGCCTGCCGGGGTTACGTCAGGCGGCACAGTGGATGAACGGCCGGGCGGTCCTGTTCCAGCTCGCTCAGGTCGGCCGGTATCTCGATCGTCGTGCCAGGAAGACGGAGCTCGGCGCGGCTGTCCGTGCGCGGGCGCTCGAGGGTCTGGACCCGGCGCGGCCTCTCGTGGTGGTCTCGCACAGCCTGGGCACGGTCATTGCCTACGAGGCGCTACACGAGTACGGCGGAGCGGTGCCTGTCTGGATCACTGTGGGCTCTCCTCTGGCCCTGGGCGCGGTGGTGCTGGACCGCCTGGTCCCGCGTCCGGCGTCCTGCCCGGCGAACGTTGCCTCCTGGCGCAACTTCTGGGATCGCGACGACGTTGTGGCGGGCCGGCCGCACCTGGCCAACTGGATCGGTCCGAGTAAGAGCGGAGTCAAGGCCGTGACGGAGCGGGTTGACTCCCATGGGCTATGGACGCACACCGCGACGAAGTACCTGGAGCACGGGGCTGTGGCCCGTCCGGTGATCGAAGCGCTCAGGCCGTGACCGCCTTTACGAACCCACCGCGCCACGTGCTCGTGGTGGGCGCTCAGTGCGAAGGCGGTGCGAGGCTGGAGGGGCTGGAGGACGCTGCTCGTAGTCTTCACGCGGTGCTGGTGGACCCCAGGCTGGGGGGCTGCGTCGACCGTGGTAGCGACTCCCTGCTCGTCGGTACCGGCCTAGGCAAGACCCAGGTCGAGGCCGCCGTGGAGAAAGCCGCTCAGCTGGCACGGCGTGACGGCGGCACCCTCATACTCGCCCTGCTCGGTCACGGTGAAGGCTCTAGGGGGGCTGCGCTGCACTTCGTCACGTCGGGCAAGAGGAACGACCCGCCACTGACGAACGTGAACGTCACCTCCCTGTTGAACGACACGCTTAACCACCCTGGTCTGAACGGGCTGGTCGCCATTGTCGACACCTGCCTGTCCGGCGGCGCGGTACCGGCCGCTCCGGACGTCACTTCGGGTCAGCAGGAGGGCGATGTAAGGTTCTCCCTCCTCTTCGCAGCCACGGCGCATCAGCCTGCTTTCGACATGCGACTGAGTACGGAACTCACTCGTCTCATCGCAGAGGGCCTGCCCGACTCCGGGAAGTTCCTGAAGGTTGACGACGACTTGATGGAGCGACTTCGTGAGCGGATCCGTGGTCAGCATCCGGGGCGGAACATCTTCGACGGAGGCTCACGCGTCGGTGATGCTCTCTGGCTGGCCCACAATCGCGTGGCCTTCCGTAACGGCCCGCTTGGACCGATCGCAAAGCAGGCGCTGCAAGATGCCAGCCGGAGGGTCGACAGCAGCCTGCTGTTGTCCACGGAGGACGAGCTTGCCACCTGGCTGAAGGAGAACGCGCACACGACCGGCGGCGGCTCCTGGGTCGCCGTGCAGCGGCTGCGCGAAGTACGGGCTGAGCTGGAGGCCGGCCGCAAGACGCTGAACGTCGTCAGCAAAGTGTTCGGTCCGGTCCTGACCGAGGAGAGCCTGCGGCTAGTCGGTGTGCTGGCCGGTCTTCCGCTGGGCTTTATGCGACAGGAACCACCCCGGACTTTGCGGGACACCATCGAGCATGCCGCTCACCACGGGAGCACCGCAGAGGGCCAGCAGCGCGCCTTGGCCCACGTGGTCGCGGCCATGACCCACGTGACGGGACACCGGGGCCAGTTGCCGCCAGAAGTCCTCGCCTGGGCGCAGGACCTTGAGCTCACGGCCGTGGTCAACAGCCGCCTGGACGAGCTCAATCATCAGCCTGACGGTGACCAGGCACCGCGCCTGGTTCTGGTGCTCGCCGACGACGGAGGCGAGAGCGTCGTCCGCGTGGACGCCTGGCTGCTCTTCGGACGCGCTGTGCTGAGTAGCAGCCGCTTTCCCTGTGGTACCGGGGACAAGGAACTGAAGTTGGCCATGGCCGAAGCCGTCGCGTGGGCGTTACCGTGGGCCAACATCGCCGAGCGGCCACTGCAGCGCATCGACGTGGCCGCACCCACCCTTGTGCTGCTGGACAGTCCTCCGGAAGAACACGTCGTCCGCAAGCAGAAGCTGGCGGTCAACTACACCGTCACAACACGCTGGTCCGGGCTTCTGGCGCCGCCTGTCGGCTTTACGGTCGAGGACATGATCCAGGTGGGCGCACAACTGCTGGCCTCCCTGGACGACAGCGACTGCTGCGGCCCCAAGTGGCTCCAAGGCGAACATCTGCAAAACGTTGACCATCTACAGCAACACCTGAGCAACCACGGCTTTGGACAGCACGTTTGGGCGCTGTCCTCCCTGCCGGAGTCGGATTGGGATTACGTGGCGCAAGAGCTCCTGGAGCACACGCCCGCGCTGGTCTGGCCTCGGCGGAAGGACGTCAGCGATGAGCTGGTTATCCAGGCATCCGTGGGAAAGCACTGGCAGGCACTGCCACAACAGATCTCCCACGCCTACCGAAAGCATCTGAGCGGGGCCGGCCCGAGCGACGATGACCTAGGACCCCTCGCGACCGTACGCGCCGCCTGGCATGACGGAGACTGGCATGCGTTCTGCCTTAGACGGGCGGACACGGTTGTGGCAGCACCGGACGAGATGGCGTCGAAGGAGCGAGCATGAGCTGGACCCCGTACTACAGGGGCACGGGTGTTTCTCCGCTGGACGGTGTGGAGCTGCCGAAGCTCCCGGCGCCGCCTCCGTGGCGCGCCCCGTCTCGGCAGCAGGAGGCCGAGTCGGGCAAGGACCCGGCGACTACCTACCGGCCCATCCCCGGCCTCGTCGATGCGGTGAACGCCGCCCTGCACCTGCGCCGCCCTCTGCTGCTGACCGGCCGCGCGGGCTCGGGCAAGTCCACCGTCATCCGGCAGATCGCTGTCGAGCTCGGCCTGGGCCAGGTACTTCACTGGCACATCACCTCGCGCAGCACGCTCGCCGACGCGCTCTACCGCTACGACGCGCTTGGCCGCATCCACGCCCACAACCTGCGCACCGTCGATGGCAAGATCCGGACCGACAGCGAGGACCACGGGGACGACATTGGCGAGTTCGTCCAGCTTGGGCCTCTGGGCACCGCTCTCCTGCCCGGCGACCGGCCCCGCGCCCTGCTGATCGACGAGATCGACAAGAGCGACCTTGACCTGCCCAGCGACCTTCTCGACGTCCTGGAACGCGGCGGCTTCGAGATCCCCGAACTGGCCAGGCACCACAAGGCAGAGATTGCGGCCCGCACTGCCGACAAAGACGGCACGCACGTCATCGAGCGTGGCTGGATCCAGTGCACCGAATTCCCCGTCATCGTGCTGACGAGTAACGGCGAACGCGACTTCCCAGCCCCCTTCCTGCGCCGCTGCATCCGCTTCAGCATGCCAGCGCTCTCCGAGGAAACGCTCACAGATATCGTGACCGCCCATCTCGGCGACATCGAGGACAGCACCACCGCCGCCCTCGTGCAGGACTTCCTCAAGAAGTTGAACGCTGGTGAGTATGTCGCAATCGACCAGCTCCTGAACGCGGTCTACCTGCTGCGCGGCGGCCAGATCCTGGACTCTGACCAGCGACAGAGCCTTAAGGACATGTTGTTGCAAGGGCTGGGCCGTGGCTGAGGACGCCGCCGCCCTCCTGGCGCGGCTCGCTTCGGCGGAGAGCGGCGAGATCGATGTCAAGGAACTCCTCGACGCCGTCGTCCTCGCCTCCGCCTGGGCCCACTGGGACCAAGGTGACGCCAGCAGCGCGTCCACCGATGCCACAGGCGACGCGGAACGGCACCACAAGCCAGAACAAGCCGACAGCACCGCCCTCGCACATCGGGCCCGGGCCGAAGCAAGCGGGCACACGATGGGCAGAGCCCGT
This sequence comes from Streptomyces sp. NPDC004721, assembly GCF_053601495.1. Taxonomy (NCBI): domain Bacteria; kingdom Bacillati; phylum Actinomycetota; class Actinomycetes; order Kitasatosporales; family Streptomycetaceae; genus Streptomyces; species Streptomyces sp. NPDC004721. Next base: position 50,754 of record NZ_JBSGBZ010000050.1, on the reverse strand, counting down.
GATCCTGCCGCCTCGGTGTGGCTCGAGGACCAGACGGGATCTCACACGATCACCGGCAAGCGGACCAGCGTGGGACGTTCCCCCGCCCTTCCTGACGCCCTCGACATCGGCCGTGCGCTGCGCCCGCTGCGCCGCCCCTGGCTCTCCGGCGTCCACCAGCGCCTCGACGTCGACGCTACCGTCGAGCACTACACCCGCACCGGAACGCTCGTCCCCCGCCTCACCCCCGCGCCGGAACCATGGCTGGAGGTCATTGTCGTTCTGGACCGCGGCACCGCCATGGCGGTCTGGGACGAGACGGTCCGCGCCCTTACCAAGACCCTGCGCGCCCTGGCGGCCTTCCGTGACGTCCGCGTCTGGCACCTTGAGCACCCGCCCGGCGAGGACCCCGTCCTGCACGACCATCACGGCGGTGTTCTGCCCCTGAATGGGGACGCCACTCACCGCACTCAGCCGGCACGCCGCCTCCTTCTCGTCGTCACCGACTGCGCGGCACCCGCCTGGCGGCAGGACACCCTGTGGAAGACCCTTCACACCTGGGGCCGCACGGCTCCGGTCGCTCTCATCAACCCGCTGCCCAAGCGGCTCTGGCAGCGTTCAGGCTTGGACCTCCCGCACACCACCGCGGCCGCAACCATCCCCGCTTCTCCCGGCCGGCTGCTGTCCTACCGACGCCCACGGCTTCTGCGTGAAACCCAGGACACGAAGCCCTGGCAAGCACTGCCCGTGCTCCAATTCGACCCCGCTCAGATCCTGGCGTGGGCCCGCACACTGATGCGCACTGATCCGTCCGGCTGCGAGGCCGTCCTCGTCCCCTCGACCGGCCGACCACCCATGCGTCGGCGCCTTCCCGGCCCGACCGGCCAGCCCGCCCCTGCACCCACCGGCGAGCAGGTGCGCGCGCGAGCTGAGGCATTCGCGGACGACCGTGAATCACCTGCCGTCCGCCTCGCCATCGCGGCTTGTCCGCTCGGCTCCTTCACGCTGCCCGTCCTCGACGTGCTCCGCGACCGCCTCGTCCCGGAGGCCGCGCTCGCCGACACTGCGGAGTTCCTCACCGCCGGCCTCCTCACCGCCACCCGCGCCGAAACGGCCGACACGATCTACCGGTTCCACCCCGAAGCGGTCGACCACCTGACGAGCCTGCTCACCCGAGACCAACTCTGGGACACCCACTTCGCCCTCAGCGACCACCTCGCCACCCGTCTTCAATCCCCTCACGGCATTCCAGTCATCCTCCGCTCCGCCCACGCCGACGAAACCCTGCCGGCTGGCATTCGCCCGATCGCCTACGCGGCAGCTACTACGGCAAGGATGCTGGGCGTCGAGGCAGGGGATCATCTGCCTGAAGCCAGACCCTTCTTGACGCCCGGTCCAACAGCGCCATCACCGGGTGAGGTACAACACCGGCCTGCCCCCGCCACCGTGAAGAGACCGCAGGACAGGCTCCGGGTGGACCTGTACAACACTCTGGCGCAGCTCTTCCACTCATTGCTTGCCAGGACCTCGGACAGTCACACAGCCCGCCCCGGTGGGTCGGTGCAACCTCCAAGCCCAGTCGAGACGACAAGCGGAAGCGGACCGGACGGGCAGAGGGCAGCGGCGGCCAGCGACGCCCTGAAACTCGGCCCAACGAATGCCGAGCTGGTTATCATGGTCGACGTCGTCGCTTCCGGAATGCACAACCATGATGATTTCGTGGCAAGACGTCAGCAAGTGTTTCAGGTGCTGGCAAGGGCATTCGAATACGCCGACGTTCCGCCAGAGGCCGTACACATGGAAGACCGCGGCGACGGCGCACTGTTCACAGTCGACGGCCAGGTGCCATCGGCCCAGATGGTCGGCCCTTGGCTTATCTCCCTGTACGAGGAACTGCGCTTCGCAAACCGTGGGCGGCGTCCGACGCTGAGGCTGCGGATCGGCATGCACGACGGCCCGGTCAGGCGCGATGCCACAGGCATCAGCGGTAGCACAGTCAGTCACGTCAGCCGGCTCGTCGACTCCCCGATCACCCGGCAACTGCTCGATGTCGAAGATGCCGACCTCCTTATCGTAGCCTCTCAGTCACTGTACGAGGGTGTGATCAGGCACGGCGGTAGTTTCATCGAGCCTGCGCTCTATTCCGCAGCCGTATTGGAATTCGAGCAGGGCGACGTCATCGCCTGGTTCCACCTGCCCGGTCGTCCCGCTCCGGATATCTCCGCCGCGCTGGCGCAGCGCAAGGGACCGGATGAGCTCGCTTTGATTGTGCGGGAGCTGACGTTCCTGTTGGATAGCATCAAAGTGAGACTGCAAGAGGGTAGATACCCCAACTCGGGGCCCAGAAAGACGCTCGTCGGAATGTTGCGCAGTGTCGCCGATCAGTTTGACGTCTACGGCGGCAGTACCTCAACCCGTAATGCCGCGCATCAGCCATCGTTGTTCGATGCTGAGGGCGAAGTCGCCCATGACCAATTAGTCACAGACACGTATGACGCACTGGTCGCAGCGGTGATGTCGGCGTGCCAGGAGCTTCTCGGTGCAGCCGTCGCAGGTGAGTCCGACGTGGAGGTGATCGGGGGCTCGACGCTGAACGGTGTGGAACTTCCTACTGGTCTGACCGACGCAGCCATCGATGACATCACTCCGGACACGGATTCAATCGTCTGGGACACTGTGGAGGACTATGAACATGGCCTGGTCCTTGGGCAGGTGAGGGTAGGCGTTCGGCTCGTCCTTGAGGGGGTTATGCACAAGGGCGACTACACCGACTCAGACGATGTGGACGTGCTGTGGGAGGTCAACGACCATACGGTCGAGGTAAGTTTTGAGCGGGATGCCCAACTGCTCTTCGACGGACGGATGGATTCGGGGAATGTATACCTGGAGTTCCGCGGTCTTGAGGTCCCTGTGCTCCACTCGCACGTGGAGGGCCGGCTGCACGAGACCGAGGCACTGGAGTTCACACAGAACGTGACGACAACGGGGAACCAGGGCTCCGGTGTCACGGTGCGCGACTCTGCAGCCCAGGCGCAAGACATCAGCGGCACTCGGCACGACGCTGGCTGAAGGCTGTCTTGCAGTACGTGGAGCCCCACTTGCTTCGTCGCGGCCTCATGTCACACGGCTGGGCCTGCCGCCCCGTCGAACAGCGGGATCCAAAGCAGAGGTTGAGGTTCCTGGGCCCTGACGCGAAGCTGCCTGGGTCTGATGGGGCATTCATCGAGACTGAGGTCGTGGTGCTTGCGTGTGCGATGTGCGGACGGCGACCGCCCTTAACACTCGTGTCAGTGGCATTCCGGCCGTCAGTCTTACGCATGGAGGGAAGGGGTTGGGGTTCGTACGGATCTGGGCTGGTCGCCATCCCACGGCCCAACTACGTCACGTGCTTAGTAGGGGACTCTCGCGGCTGAGACTGCTAGGTGTAGTGGATGCCCAACTGCGGCGACACGCCTCGCGACCTGCGCTGTACCAAAGTGCCAACTATCCCTCTGATTCCGTGCCTCCAGCCGCTGCGGCTACTTGGCATCAGTGCAGGTCGCGAAGGATGCCCGATGCCAAATAGGAATCCTGGTCACACTGGCGTGACACACACCCCGAACGACCAACAGGTGGGCAGCGCCGTCACGTTCGGGCTGCTGGCGGCCTGGGCCCTCCACGACGTGGAGGAGTTGGTCACCGTGCCGGGCTGGCAGCGGCGCAACGTGCCGGTACTGCGGGAACGCTTCCCGGGGGTGCCGGAGGCGGTGTGGCGGCGCCTCGGATCCGTGGACGCGCGTGAATTCGCGGTTGCCGTGGGGATGATGGGCGCGATCGTCGCCGCAGCGTCCGCCGCGGGCCGGGCGACCGGCGGCCGTTCCGACTTCTACCAGACGGCGCTGAACGCCTTCGGGCTGCACGGCCTGGTCCACCTGGCCCAGGGCGCGGCGGTGCGCGGGTACACCCCCGGCTCCGCGACCTCGCCCGTCCTGGTCGTCCCCTTCACCCTCTGGGCCCGCGCCCGTCTGCGCCGCGCCGGTGTCCTGCGCCCCACACGTCCCCGCGACCTGGTCCTTGGCCTGGGCCTCGCGGGCGCGGCCACGGTGGCGTCGCACGCGGCGGCCCGCCGGCTGCCGGCCGGACGGTCCGCTACCTGAGTGCCGCCGGCGCGATGCGTTCGGCCCCCGGGTTCATCGACTCGCCCTTTGCGTCGACGGAGTTGACCGAGTGGACGAGGGTGCGGCTCAGGCCGCGGTCAGGGGCGTGGCGCGTGCGTGCATCGAGTGCTCCCGGAGAGTACTCGGCGGGTTGGTGCCGAACATCCTTCAGGCGGGCGGCGCCCGGCGGATCGCCGTCGGGGAGGGCACCCGACGGCGAGGCGCCCCGGAGCAAGTGCCGGACCGTACGGGGGTGTTGTCGGGGCGGTCCCCTACGGTGCCGTGGTCTGTGCGGTGCGCAGGGTGTGCAGCAGGTCGACGCGGTTGGTCGTGATGGAGTCGGCGCCGAGGTCGAGGAGGCGGCGCAGGGAGCGGCGGGTGTCGGGGGTCCAGACGGACAGCAGGTAGCCGCCGCGGTGGACGCGGGCGGCGAGGTCCCGGTCCACCAGGGTGAACCGGTAGTTCAGCCACCGGGGCCGCACCGCGTCCAGCAGCCCGGCCCGTGGGGGTGCCAGGCTCGTCCAGGTCAGCGCGATCTCGGCAGCCGGGTCGGCGGCGCGCACCGCGAGCATGGCCTCGGCTCCCGCGCAGTAGTACACGCGGTCCCGTGCCCCGCACGCGTCGACCACGTCGACGATCCGTCGCACCGCCCGCGGGTGGGCCGGGCCCGGCAGGTCGATCATCACCCGGCCGGTGTCCGTCGCGGTGAGCGCGTCCTCCAGCGTGGGCACCCGGCCGTCCGTCACGTCGCGCAGCTCTGCCGCGGACAGCGCGTGCAACGGCCGGTCGTGGGCCCACAGCCGCTTCAGCGACTCGTCGTGCAGCAGCACCGGAACACCGTCCCGGGTCAGCCGTACGTCGATCTCGACCGCGTCCGCGCCCCGGCCGAACGCGGAGCGCAGTGAGTCGACGGTGTTCTCGCGGAAGTGGTAGGGGTCGCCGCGGTGCGCCACGGCGGTCACGGTCTGCATGGGCCCCATTGTGTCCCGCCGTGTCCCGCTCAGGGCGCGAGCCACCGCGCGGTGTAGGCGTCGATCTCCTCCACGATGCGCGCCTTGCCGGCCGTGTCAAGGAAGGAGGCGTCCACCGCGTTCTTGGCCAGCTCGGCCAGGCCCCGCTCGTCGAGGTCGAGCAGCCGGCCGGCCACGGCGTACTCGTTGTTGAGGTCGGTGCCGAACATGGGCGGGTCGTCGGAGTTGACCGTGACGAGGACCCCGGCGCGGACGAATTCCTTGATGGGGTGCTCATCCATGGTGCGCACGGCCCGGGTGGCGATGTTGGAGGTCGGGCAGACCTCCAGCGGGATGCGGTGCTCGGCGAGGTGGGCGAGCAGCTTCGGGTCCAGGGCGGAGCTGGTGCCGTGGCCGATGCGCTCGGCGCGCAGCACGGTCAGCGCGTCCCACACCGTCTCGGGTCCGGTGGTCTCGCCCGCGTGCGGGACCGAGCGCAGCCCGGCGGCGATCGCCCGGTCGAAGTAGGGCTTGAACTGGGGCCGCGGTACGCCGATCTCGGGCCCGCCGAGCCCGAACGACACCAGGCCCTCGGGGCGCAGCCGGTCGTCGGTGGCGAGCCGGATCGTCTCCTCGGCCGACTCGAGACCGGCCTCACCGGGGATGTCGAAGCACCAGCGCAGTACGGTCCCGAACTCGGCCTGGGCCGCCTTGCGGGCGTCCTCGATCGCGTCCATGAAGGCGCGCTCGTCGATGCCCCGCCGGGTGGAGGAGAACGGCGTGATGGTGAGCTCCGCGTAGCGCACCTGCTGCCGGGCCAGGTCGCGGGCCACCTCGTAGGTCAGCAGCCGGACGTCCTCCGGGGTGCGGATCAGGTCCACGACGGACAGGTACACCTCGATGAAGTGGGCGAAGTCCGTGAAGGTGAAGTAGTCGGCCAGGGCCTCGGGGTCGGTGGGCACCTTGGAGTCGGGGTGGCGGGCGGCCAGCTCGGAGACGATCCGGGGGGAGGCGGAGCCGACGTGGTGCACGTGCAGTTCGGCCTTGGGCAGCCCGGCGATGAAGGCGTGCCGGTCACGCGGCGCGTGCGGGTCGAGCAGTGCGTGCGGGTCACGGGGTGCGTGCTGGTCGGTCAACGGGTCCCTCCCCGGGAAGGGCGCCGCGGGCCCTGCGGGCGCGGCGCGGGTGATCGGCTGATCGGTGAGCACGGTCATCGTAGGCGCATGCCTCGCCGTGACCGCGGGCCGCGTTCCTGACCGGGGGCGGGGCTGCCCGGTGCCCGGCGGTCCGCCCGCGCCGACGAGGCCTTAGCATGGCGGGGCGATCGATCGAGGGGGAGACGACGAGATGACGGACGGAACGCAGGCCGGCGGGGGCGCGGGAGCCGAGGATCCATGGGCGCCGCCCGGCAGCAGGCCTTCTCTGGAGAAGGACACGTCCGCTCCGGCGCCGTCCGCCGGGCCCGAGCAGCCGCCCGGCTTCACCCCGCCGTCCGTGCACGACCAGGCGACGATGGCCTCGATGCCGGCGGCCGGTTTCCCGCCGCCCGCCTTCGGCGCCCCCACCGCGGACTCCGCCGTGCCGCCGCCGCCCGTCGCTCCCACTGGTCCGGGCATACCCGCCGGTCCCGTACCCGGCGGGTACGGCTATCCCGGCTATCCGGGAGCGGGCCAGGGCTGGCCCGGCATGCCGATGCCCCCGGAGAACGGGATGGGCACCGCCGCGATGGTGCTCGGCATCCTGTCCTGCAGCATGTTCTGCTTCTACGGCATCTTCGGGGTGGTGCTCGGCGTCCTCGCCGTCATCTTCGGCATCAAGGGCCGCCGGAAGGCCGAACGCGGCGAGGCCAACAACCGCGGCCAGGCCCAGGCCGGCCTGATCACGGGAATCATCGGCATCGTCCTCGGTCTCGTCGTGATGGCCCTGCTGATCGTCGGCTTGTTCTACGCCAGCACCATCGAGCCTTCCTCGACGTCCTACGACGAGGGCCTCGGCCGCACCCCCCTGCCGGCCGTGACCGTCCTGGCCGAGCGCTGACACCTGAGCGCCTGTGGCGGTCCTGGCCGAATGTTGACCCCGACCCCGGGCCGGCCGTGACCGCCCTGGCCGACCTCTGACCCTGACCGGCCCGCCCTCCGCGCGGGCCGGTCGCAGCACTAGCGCACCCGCGTACCGGCCCGCAGCCGCTCGCGCGCCTCCATCAGCGCGAAGCCCAGCAGGTTCGGCCCCCGCCAGCGCTCCGGATCGGCCGCCTCCTCGTCGCCGGCGGCCAGTCCGATGCCCCATATGCGGTCCACCGGGCTGGCCTCCACCAGCACACGCTCGCCCGTGGCCAGCAGGAACTCCCGCAGTGCGGGGTGGGCGGCGAACTTGTGGACGCCGCCCTCCACCACGATCCGGAACCGCTCCCGCTCCCACACGTCCTCGTCGAAGCCGCGCACGAGCCGCCCCGCATTCTTGGCCTCCGCCGGATGCCGCGCGGCCAGCACCTGCCGCTCCGCCTCCGCGTCCCCGAACAGCCGCGCCTTGCCGGCCATCATCCAGTGCTCCGCGGTCGCGTACGGCACCGCGTCCACCGTGAACGGCGACGGCCACCACTGACTCAGACAGCTCGGGCCGACCCGGCCGTCCGGGTGCGGCCGATGCCCCCAGAAGTAGACGTAACGCACTCGGGTCCCGGCGCGGACTTCCCTGGTCAGAGCCTGCCAGGAGTCGATGTTCCCCATGCACGCGAGTGTGGCAGGCACCACTGACACACCGTCCTGCCTTTTCCGTGCCCACTCGACACCTGGTCGACAGATTCCGTCGCGTAACCAAAAGGCAACAACGGAATCACTTGTTGGAGTCCCAGGGCTCTGTCAGGATCGGCACTCAAATCGAGCTGGAGCTACGCCACCCGCCCTCGGCGACCGAGGGACTACGGCGGAGGAGAGCGACATGCACAACCCGGGCACCGCCACCCCGGACCGATTCCCGGCGCAGGACCGTTTCGCCGAGGGCGCGCAGTACATCGCCGGAAGGCTGACCAAGGGCACGTCGGGCCGCAGTCACGCGGTCGTCGACCCCGCCACTGGCGAGGAGGTCTACACGTACGAACTGGCCGGCCACGAGGACGTCGACGCCGCGGTGGCCGCCGCGCGTGAGGCGTTCCCCGGCTGGGCGGGCGCCACGCCCGGTGACCGCTCGGACGCGCTGCACCGCTTCGCGGCCGTGCTCGCCGACCGGGCGGAGGACTTCGCCCGCGCCGAGTCCCTCCAGTGCGGCAAGCCGCTGAAGCTGACCCGCGAGTTCGACGTGCCGGGCACGATCGACAACGCTGCCTTCTTCGCGGGCGCCGCCCGGCATCTCCAGGGCCAGTCGGCCGGCGAGTTCTCCGGTGACCACACGTCCTACGTCCGCCGCGAGCCCATCGGGGTCGTCGGTTCCATCGCACCCTGGAACTACCCCCTCCAGATGGCCGCCTGGAAGATCCTCCCGGCCGTCGCCGCGGGCAACACCATCGTGCTCAAGCCGGCCGAGCTGACCCCGCTGACCTCGCTGATGTTCGCCCAGGCCGCCACCGACGCGGGCATCCCGGACGGCGTGATCAACATCGTCACCGGCACCGGCAAGGTGGCCGGCGAGCACCTGATCGGCCACCCGGACGTGGTCATGACGTCCTTCACCGGTTCCACCGCCGTCGGCAAGCGTGTCGCCGAGATCGCCACCGCGACCGTCAAGCGCCTGCACCTGGAGCTCGGCGGCAAGGCGCCCTTCGTGGTCTTCGACGACGCCGATCTGGAGGCCGCCGTCAACGGCGCGGTCGCGGGCGCGCTCATCAACACCGGCCAGGACTGCACGGCCGCCACGCGCGCGTACGTGCAGCGCCCCCTGTACGAGGAGTTCGTCGCGCGGACGGCCGCCCTGATGGAGACCGTCCGGCTGGGCGACCCGTTCGCCCCCGGCACCGACCTCGGCCCGCTGATCTCGCACGTCCACCGTGACCGCGTCGCCGGTTTCGTCGACCGGGCGCGTGCCTACGCGCGCGTGGTCACCGGCGGTGAGGCTCCCCAGGGCGAACTGAAGAACGGGGCGTACTATCGCCCCACCCTCGTCGCGGACGCGGCGCAGGACAGCGAGATCGTCCAGTCGGAGATCTTCGGTCCGGTGCTGGTCGTTCTGCCGTTCGACAGTGATGATGAGGGGATTCGGCTGGCCAACGACACTCCGTACGGTCTGGCGGCCTCGGCGTGGAGCCGGGACGTCTACCGGGCCAACCGCGCGACGCGGGAGATCAAGGCGGGGTGCGTGTGGGTCAACGACCACATTCCGATCATCAGCGAGATGCCGCACGGCGGTTATAAGCAGTCCGGATTCGGCAAGGACATGTCCTCGTACTCGTTCGAGGAATACACGCAGATCAAGCATGTCATGTTCGACAACACGGCGGTGGCCCGCAAGGACTGGCACCGCACGATCTTCGGGGACCGATAGCAACGACCAGGCCTTGAACCAGGCCTTCCCGAAAGGGCACCACGCGCATGGAGCAGTACGAGCCCGACCGCCTCACCCCGGCCCAGCTGGCCGCCGTGCGGCGCAGCTTCCGCAACGGCAGGGCCTCTTTCAGCCGCCGCTCGATGCTGCGCGCCTCGGCGGGCGGCGCGCTCGCGGTCGGGGGACTCGGGGCGCTGAGCGCCTGCGGGATCCCCCCGGCCGGCCAGGCACAGGGTGGCACCTCCGCGGAGGACCACTCGGCCAAGGAGAAGATCCTGAACTTCTCCAACTGGCCCGTGTACATCGATGTCGACGACAGCGGAAAGAAGCACCCCACGCTCGACACGTTCACCCAGCAGACCGGCATCAAGGTCAAGTACAACGAGGACATCAACGACAACAACGAGTTCTTCGGCAAGGTCAAGCCGGAGCTCGCCGCCGGCCAGGACACCGGCCGGGACCTCATCGTCCTCACCGACTGGCTGGCCGCGCGGATGATCCGGCTGGGCTGGGTGGAGAAGCTGGACCCGGCGAACCTGCCGCACGCCTTCGCCAACCTGTCCGAGCAGTTCCGCAGCCCGGACTGGGACCCGGGGCGCGCCTACTCCTATCCGTGGCAGGGTGTCTCGAACGTCATCGCCTACAACAAGAAGGCGCTCGACGGCATCGAGGTGAAGTCGATCTCCGACATGCTGGACAACCCCAAGCTCAAAGGCCGGGTCGCCTTCCTGTCGGAGATGCGCGACACCATGGGCATGATGCTCATCGACATGGGCAAGGACCCGGCGAAGTTCACCGACGACGACTACGACGCGGCGATCGCCCGCCTGCAGAAAGCCGTCGACAAGGGGCAGATACGCCGCTTCACCGGCAACGACTACACGTCCGACCTGACCAAGGGAGACGTCGCCGTGTGCCTCGCCTGGGGCGGTGACATCGTCCAGCTCCAGTCGGACAGCGCCAACGTCGACTACATCATGCCGGAAGCCGGATTCACGACGGCCACCGACAACCTGCTCGTCCCCCGCGGGGCCCGCCACAAGGCGAACGCCGAGCGGTTGATCGACTTCTACTTCCGGCCCCTGCACGCGGCGCAGCTCTGTGCCTACACCGCCTTCATCAGTCCCGTCGACGGCGCGCAAGCGGAGCTGGCCAAGATCGACAAGTCTGCGGCGGAGAACCCGCTGATCATCCCCACCAAGGACATGGTGGCCAGGTCCCATTCCTTCCGCGCCCTGAGCGACAAGGAAGAGGCGGCCTACGAAGCGAAGTTCGCGAAGCTCACAGGGGCGTGACGACAATGATGACGAAAGACAACAGCGGCGACGTCCGCCTCTCCCAGATCGGCAAGCGCTACGGCGCCTTCACCGCCGTGCACCCGCTGGACCTGACCGTCCCGCAGGGGTCCTTCTTCGCCCTGCTCGGCGCCTCCGGCTGCGGCAAGACCACCACCCTGCGCATGATCGCCGGCCTGGAGGAGCCCACGCAGGGCTCCGTCCACCTCGGTGACCAGGACGTGACGCACCTGCCGCCGTACAAGCGCCCGGTGAACACGGTCTTCCAGTCCTACGCCCTCTTCCCGCACCTCGACATCTTCGAGAACGTCGCCTTCGGTCTGCGCCGGCGCGGCATCAAGTCGGTGAAGAAGCAGGTCGAGGAGATGCTCGACCTGGTGCAGCTCGGCGAGCAGGCGCGCAAGAAGCCGCACCAGCTCTCCGGCGGCCAGCAGCAGCGCGTCGCGGTCGCCCGCGCGCTGATCAACCACCCCAAGGTGCTCCTCCTTGACGAGCCGCTCGGCGCCCTGGACCTGAAGCTGCGCCGCCAGATGCAGCTGGAGCTCAAGCGCATCCAGACCGAGGTCGGCATCACCTTCATCCACGTCACGCACGACCAGGAGGAGGCCATGACCATGGCCGACACGGTCGCCGTGATGAACGGCGGCCGGGTGGAGCAACTCGGCTCGCCCACCGACCTCTACGAGAACCCGCAGACCACGTTCGTCGCGAACTTCCTCGGCACCTCCAACCTGATAGAGGCCGAGGTCGACGCCAGGAGCGGCGAGGAGATCGTCCTGAAGGCGGGCGGCGGCAAGCTCACCCTGCCCCAGGCGCGCTGCTCCGCCCCGGCCACGACCGGCGGCAAGGTGCTCGTCGGCGTCCGCCCGGAGAAGATCTCCCTCACCCACGCCGACGACGCGGGTGAGATCCCCGACAGCCGCAACCGCATCACGGGCCGGATCTCCCAGTCGAGTTTCATCGGCGTCTCCACGCAGTACGTGATCGACAGCCCCGTCTGCCCCGAGTTCGAGGTCTACGCGCAGAACATCGACCGCGACGCCCGCCTGGTGTCCGGCGCCGAGGTCGTCCTGCACTGGAACCCGGCCCACACCTTCGGCCTGGACGCGGCGCAGGATATCGACGCGGGCGTCGAGAGCCTCGGGACCGAAGAAGGGGACGCAGCCTGATGGCCGCCGTCACCGAGGCGCCCGCGCCGCCCACCGCCCAGCAGACGAGACCGCCGCGCAGGCGGGGCCGCTTCACGCCGTACTGGCTGCTGCTGCCCGGCATCCTCTGGCTCGTCGTCTTCTTCGCGCTGCCGATGATCTACCAGGCGTCCACGTCCGTGCAGACGGGCTCCCTGGAGCAGGGATACAAGGTCACCTGGCACTTCGCGACCTACTGGAACGCGCTGTCCGAGTACTGGCCGCAGTTCGTCCGCTCGGTCCTGTACGCGGCCTCCGCGACGATCATGTGCTTGCTGCTCGGCTATCCGCTGGCGTATCTCATCGCCTTCCGCGCGGGCCGCTGGCGCAACTTGATCATGATCCTGGTGATCGCGCCGTTCTTCACCAGCTTCCTGATCCGCACCCTGGCCTGGAAGACGATCCTCGCCGACGGCGGCCCGGTCGTGGGCGCCCTCAACACACTGCATGTCCTGGACGTCACCAACTGGCTCGGCTGGACCGCGGGCGACCGGGTGCTCGCCACCCCGTTGGCGGTGGTGTGCGGTCTGACGTACAACTTCCTGCCGTTCATGATCCTGCCGCTGTACACCTCGCTGGAGCGCATCGACCCTCGGCTGCACGAGGCGGCGGGCGACCTGTACGCCAGGCCGTTCACCACCTTCCGCAAGGTCACCTTGCCGCTGTCGATGCCGGGCGTGGTCTCCGGCACGCTGCTGACCTTCATCCCGGCGGCCGGCGACTACGTCAACGCGGACCTGCTCGGCTCGACCGACACCCGCATGGTCGGCAACGTCATCCAGACGCAGTTCCTGCGGATCCTGGACTATCCGACGGCGGCGGCCCTCTCCTTCATCCTCATGGCCGCGATCCTCGCCATGATCACCATCTACATCCGCAAGTCCGGCACGGAGGATCTGGTTTAAATGGCCTTCGTCAACTGGCTCAAGCGCCACCTCGTCGTCATCGCCGGACTGCTGACGCTCGGATACCTGCTCCTGCCGAACATCGTCGTCACGGTCTTCTCCTTCAACAAGCCGAAGGGCCGCTTCAACTACCAGTGGCAGGCGTTCTCCACGGACGCCTGGAAGGACCCGTGCGGTGTCGCCGACATGTGCGGATCGCTGTCGCTCAGCCTCCAGATCGCCGTCTGGGCCACGATCGGCGCCACCGCCCTCGGCACGATGATCGCCTTCGCGCTGGTCCGCTACCGCTTCCGCGCGCGGGGCACCGTGAGCTCGCTGATCTTCCTGCCGATGGCGATGCCCGAGGTGGTCATGGCGGCCTCGCTGCTCACCCTGTTCCTCAACATGGGTGCGCAGCTCGGCTTCTGGACCATCCTGATCGCGCACATCATGTTCTGCCTCAGCTTCGTCGTCGTCGCCGTCAAGGCGCGCGTGATGTCGATGGACCCGAGGCTGGAGCAGGCCGCGCAGGACCTGTACGCCGGACCGGTGCAGACCTTCGTCCGGGTCACCCTGCCGATCGCGGCCCCCGGAATCGCCGCGGGCGCGATGCTCGCCTTCGCGCTGTCGTTCGACGACTTCATCATCACGAACTTCAACGCGGGCTCGACCGTGACCTTCCCGATGTTCGTCTGGGGCTCGGCACAGCGCGGAACACCCGTCCAGATCAACGTCATCGGTACGGCCATGTTCGTCATCGCCGTACTGCTCGTCCTGGTCTCCATGGCCATCGGCCGCCGCCGTACCAGGCAGAAGGCATAGCACCCGCCTCACCGCAACAACGAAATTGACTCTGTAGGGAGTTGAAATCATGGCCCCTGGCGCCATGAGCCGTGAGCACGACTGGACCACATCCCTCTCCGAGGCCCAGCCGGTCCCGTACTGGCTGGACGACCCCGGCAGGCCCCGCCCGGAGCCGGCGCTGACCGGAGCCGAGACCTGCGACCTGCTGGTGGTCGGAGGTGGTTACAGCGGACTGTGGACCGCGCTGATCGCCAAGGAGCGCGACCCCGCCACGGACGTGGTGCTGGTGGAGGGCCGCGAGGTGGGCTGGGCCGCCTCCGGCCGCAACGGCGGCTTCTGCGCCGCCTCCCTCACGCACGGCCTGGCCAACGGTCTCGCCCGCTGGCCGGAGGAGATCCACAAGCTGGAGGAACTGGGCGCCCGCAACCTCGACGCCATCGAGGAGACGGTCGCCCGCCACTCCATCGACTGCGAGTTCGAGCGCACCGGCGAACTCGACGTCGCCACCGAGCCGTACCAGGCCCGGGAACTGGAGGACTGGTACGCGGAGATGCAGGAGCACGACCTGGCCGAGGGCTTCGAGTTCCTCGACCGGGACGCGGTGCGCGAGCAGGTCGCCTCACCGACCTTCGAGGCCGGCCTGTGGGACCGCCGGGGCGTCGCCATGGTCCACCCGGCCAAGCTCGCCTGGGGCCTGAAGCAGGCGTGCGTGCGCCTCGGCGTGCGCGTCTACGAGCGCACGCCCGCCCTGACGCTGAGGCCGTACGGCGCCGGAATGTCCGTACGCACGCCCTACGGCCGGATCAGGGCCCGCCGGGTCGCGCTCGGCACCAACGTCTTCCCCAACCTCGTCAAGCGGGTGCGCTCGTACACCGTCCCGGTCTACGACTACGCCCTGATGACCGAGCCGCTCAGCGCCGAGCAGCTGGCGTCGATCGGCTGGAAGAACCGGCAGGGCCTCGGGGACTCGGCGAACCAGTTCCACTACTTCCGGCTGTCGGCCGACAACCGCGTCCTGTGGGGCGGTTACGACGCGATCTACCCGTACGGCGGCCGGGTGCGCGCGGAGTACGACGACCGCCCCGAGACCTACGCCAAGCTGGCCGGGCACTTCTTCACCTGCTTCCCGCAGTTGGAGGGCGTCCGCTTCACCCACGCCTGGGGCGGGGCGATCGACACCTGCTCGCGCTTCTCGGCGTTCTTCGGCACCGCCCACCAGGGGAAGGTCGCCTACGCGGCCGGCTACACGGGCCTCGGCGTGGGCGCGACCCGCTTCGGCGCCGAGGTGATGCTCGACCTGCTGGCCGGCCGGCGCACTGAGCGCACCGAGCTGGAGATGGTCCGCAAGAAGCCGCTGCCCTTCCCGCCGGAGCCGTTCGCCTGGACCGGCATCGCGCTCACCAAGTGGTCACTGGCCCGCGCCGACGAGCACGGCGGCCGGCGCAACCTGTGGCTGCGGACGATGGACCGCCTGGGCCTGGGCTTCGACAGCTGACACCTGCGAGGAGACCTCCCTCCCTCACGACGCGCCCCCGCGCGTCCACGGGGAAGGGAGGTCTTCGCATGCCCACGTGAGGACGGCAACCGCCAGGGCCCGGGACATGCCGCTGAAGCCGCAGGCCTTGACAACCGAATTGGTCTGGACCAAATTGGCCGCGCTCCACCCTCCCCAATCCCCCCATGACCGGAGGCAGTTGTGGACCGCGACATACGGAGACCAGCCAGGCCGGCCAGGCCGGCCAGGCCGGCCGGACCGGCCAGGCGCCGGCTGCTCGCCGCGCTGACGGCCACGTTCCTCGCCCTGCCCGGTGTCACCGCGCTCACGACGACCGCGCGAGCGGCCGACGCGGACATCCTGCGCAACGGCGGCTTCGAGGCGGGCCTTGACGGCTGGACCTGCTCGGGATCCGGTACGACGGTGAAGTCCCCGGCCCGCAGCGGCAGTTCGGCGTTGCAGGCGACGCCGGCCGGCAGCGACAACGCCCAGTGCACGCAGACGGTGTCGGTCCAGCCGAACTCCCAGTACACGCTGAGCGGTTACGTCCGCGGCTCCTACGTCTACCTGGGCGCGAGCGGCACCGGCACCACCGACGTCTCCACCTGGACCCAGTCGGCCCCCGACTGGCAGCAGCTCACCACCACCTTCCGCACCGGCGCGCAGACCACCAAGGTCACGGTCTACACCCACGGCTGGTACGGCACGGGCGCCTACAACGCCGACGACCTCTCGCTCGTCGGCCCGGGCGGGAACACCGGCCAGCAGCCGCCCGCCGCGCCGCCCGGTCTGAAGACCGGCACCGTCACCTCGGCCGGCGTGGCCCTGTCCTGGTCCCCGGTGGCCGACGCCACGAGCTACACGGTCTACCGCGACGGCACGAAGGCCCAGACGGTGACCGGCACGTCCGCCACGATCACCGGCCTGTCGCCCTCGACCACGTACGGCTTCCAGGTCGCGGCGGTGAACGCCGCGGGCGAGTCCGCGAAGTCGGCGACGGTGACGGCGAAGACGGCCGCGGACTCGGGCGAGCCCGGTGGCGGCAGCGCGGACCTTCCGCCGCACGCCCTGGTCGGCTATCTGCACGCGAGCTTCGCCAACGGCTCCGGTTACACGCGCATGGCCGACGTCCCCGGCAGCTGGGACGTCATCGACCTGGCCTTCGGCGAGCCGACGTCGGTCACCTCGGGCGACATCCGCTTCAACCGCTGCCCGGTCACCGAGTGCCCGAACGTCGAGAGCGACGCCGAGTTCAAGGCGGCCATCAAGGCCAAGCAGGCGGCCGGCAAGAAGGTCCTGATCTCCATCGGCGGCCAGAACGGCCAGGTGCAGCTGACCACGACGGCGGCCAGGGACACGTTCGTCTCGTCCGTTTCGCGGATCATCGACGAATACGGCCTCGACGGCCTCGACATCGACTTCGAGGGCCACTCCCTGTCCCTCAATGCGAACGACACGGACTTCCGGAACCCGACCACGCCCGTGGTCGTCAACCTGATCTCGGCCCTGAAGACCCTGAAGGCGAAATACGGCGCCAGGTTCGTCCTGACCATGGCCCCGGAGACCTTCTTCGTGCAGATGGGCTACCAGTACTACGGCACGGGCAAGTGGGGCGGCCAGGACCCGCGCTGCGGCGCCTACCTCCCGGTGATCCACGCCCTCCGCGACGACCTGACCCTGCTCCACGTCCAGGACTACAACTCGGGCCCGATCATGGGTCTGGACAACCAGTACCACTCCATGGGCGGCGCGGACTTCCACATCGCCATGACCGACATGCTCCTGACAGGCTTCCCGGTGGCCGGCGACGCGGCGAACGTCTTCCCGCCGCTGCGCCCCGACCAGGTCGCCATCGGAATGCCGGCGTCCACCAACGCGGGCAACGGTTATGTCGCCCCGCCGGAGGTCACCAAGGCCCTGGACTGCCTGACCAAGAAGACGAACTGCGGCTCCTCCACCACCCACGGCACCTGGCCGGCCCTGCGCGGCCTGATGACGTGGTCGGTCAACTGGGACCGGTTCGGGAACTGGCAGTTCCAGAACACCTTCGACGCCTACTTCGGGCGCGGCCGCTGAACCGTGAGCCGGTTCACTCCAACGAGGGGCCACAATCCGCGTAATGGCTGATGGGATACCTCCCTCTCCCTTGTGACGCGGCCCGCGTCCACGAACGATGAGGGAGGTCTTCTCATGACTGGGGCGAAGACGGAGGTCGCCTGGCCGGCATCGGTCGCGCCGAACCCCGAGGCCTGCCGCCGGGAGTGGGAACGCGACCCCCAGGGGGGTCGCCCTGCTGCCCGCGGGCAAGGCCTGGGACGTCCTGATCCTGCCCGGCGTGCTCGGCTGTCCGACGCTCGACGTCCTGATCCGAGTCCTCGACCGACCAGGGCCGGTGCTGGCCGACTTCGGGGACGAGCGCACGGGTTTCTTCGTGCCGCCGGGCACCGCGGCCCGCCGGCTCGGCACCGGTATCCGCGCCGCGGGGCTCGGCACCTGGATCGTCGTGCCGTATCCGGGGCGGAGCACCGGCAGGGTGCGCTGGCTGGTCACCCCGGACGGCTCGGGCACCCTCACCGACCCGGCACTGCTGGAACTGGCGATGCACGCGGCGGCCGCGGCCCTGGCCCTCAAGGAGGAGGGCTGATGTGCGGGAGCCGACTCGAACACGCAGATGGGATACCGGTTCTAGGGTGCGGCGTCAGTGGTCGCGGCGGCGCCGATCAGCAGCCACAGCGCGGACAGCAGCACGGAAGCCAGGCACCAACCGGCCACGACATCCAGTGGCCAGTGGTAGCCGCGCCGCACCAGCCCGAAGGAGGCGCCGGACACGAGAGCGGCGAACACCGCGACGACGGTCCGGCGGGCGGCGGCCGTGCGCAGCCAGGGCAGCAGCACGAGCGCCGCGGCACCGTAGGCGACGGCGGCGGTGGCCGCGTGCCCCGACGGGAAGTACCCGGTACCGGGCGGCATGACCGCGGTACCGGGCCGGGCCGTCCAGGCCTTCAACGGCACGACCAGCGCCGGGAGCAGGGCCATCGCCACGGCTGCCGTGAGGGGCGCGAGCCACCAGCGCTCCGCGCCGGCGGCGCGTCCCCGCCAGGCCGTGTGGATCAGGACGGCCAGGAGCACGGGTATCGCGATCTGCACCTGGCCCAGATCGGAGAGCAGTTCGGAGAGGCGGTCCGGGTGCAGCAGGGCGTGACTGACCTCCCGGTCCGCGTCCAGCAGCGGGCCGCCCGCCGTCACCTGCCAGGTGATCAGTGCGAACAGGAGGGCCGGGACGGCGAGCAGGCACACCACGAACACCACGGTGCACAGCTTCGCAGGCAGGGTGAGTGAGCCCGGACCCGGGCCGGTCGGTCTTGAGCCGTGCCGGTCCCGAGCCGTGCCGGCCGGTCCCGGACACACCGAAGGGCCGGCACAAGGGGGGGTGTGCGCCGGCCCGACGGGGACGGCCGTCCCATCTGTCTGCGACCGTCCGGATCGGAAGGCCGCGCGCCCCGGGGGGTCTGGGGCGGGCGACTGTCCGATCATTGAGGAGAACCGGAACCCGTGGGTTCCGGGTGTGTGCGCGAGGCACGACCAGGTCGAAGCTGGGGAGGCTACGGCCTGAGGCCGCCCACAGTCCCCTGTGGGCGGGTGTATCTCTCATCCGGGATGAACCTACGGCAGCCGGTGGGCGGAGGACAGCGGGAACGGCGTCCTGCCATCCACCTCGCACACCTTCTTCACACGCTCTGCCGCCGGCTGCGTCAGGCGTGCATATCCGCCGCTCAGATGCGCGCGAACGCCTGCTCGATGATGTCGAGGCCCTCGCTCAGCAGGTCCTCGCCGATGACGAGCGGGGGCAGGAAGCGCAGCACGTTGCCGTAGGTGCCGCAGCTCAGGACGAGCAGGCCCTCGGCGTGGCAGGCCTTGACGAGCGCGGCCGTCGCCTCCGGGTTCGGCTCCTTGGTGGCGCGGTCCTTGACCAGCTCGATGGCGATCATCGCGCCGCGGCCGCGGACGTCGCCGATGATGTCGAACTTGTCCTGCATCGCGGTGAGGCGGGCCTTCATGACCTCCTCGATCCGCTTCGCCTTGGCGTTGAGGTCGAGTTCCTTCATGGTCTCGATCGCGCCGAGCGCGCCCGCGCAAGCCACAGGGTTGCCGCCGTAGGTGCCGCCGAGGCCGCCCGCGTGCGCGGCGTCCATGATCTCGGCGCGGCCGGTGACGGCGGCCAGCGGCAGACCGCCGGCGATACCCTTGGCGGTGGTGATCAGGTCCGGGACGATGCCCTCGTCCTCGCAGGCGAACCACTGGCCGGTGCGGCAGAAACCGGCCTGGATCTCGTCGGCGACGAACACGATGCCGTTGTCGGCGGCGAACTGGCGGATCGCGGGCAGGAAGCCCTTGGCCGGCTCGATGAAGCCGCCCTCGCCGAGCACCGGCTCGATGATGATCGCGGCCACGTTGTCCGCGCCGACCTGCTTGGTGATCTGGTCGATGGCCTGCTTGGCGGCCTCGGGGCCGGCGTTCTCCGGGCCGGTCGGCCAGCGGTAGCCGTAGGCCACCGGCACCCGGTAGACCTCGGGCGCGAACGGACCGAAGCCGTGCTTGTACGGCATGTTCTTCGCCGTCAGCGCCATGGTGAGGTTGGTGCGGCCGTGGTAGCCGTGGTCGAAGACGACGACGGCCTGGCGCTTGGTGTGGGCGCGGGCGATCTTGACGGCGTTCTCGACGGCCTCGGCGCCCGAGTTGAACAGCGCGGACTTCTTGGCGTGGTCACCCGGCGTGAGCTCGGCCAGCGCCTCGGCGACGGCCACGTAGCCCTCGTACGGCGTGACCATGAAACACGTGTGGGTGAAGTCGGCGAGCTGGGCGGAGGCGCGGCGTACGACGGCCTCGGCGGACGCGCCGACCGAGGTCACCGCGATGCCGGAGCCGAAGTCGATGAGGCGGTTGCCGTCGACGTCCTCGATGATGCCGCCGCCGGCACGCGTGACGAAGACCGGCAGCGTGGAGCCCACGCCCTGCGCGACCACAGCGGTCCGGCGGGCCTGCAGCTCCTGCGACTTCGGGCCGGGGATGGCGGTGACGACGCGGCGCTCCTGCTCAAGTGCGGTCATGGGGGCTCCCTGATGAGATCTTGCGTACGGCGGCGTTTTTCGGACGCTTTTCCTTCTTTTCTCGCAGGTTAGGGCGGCGAGGAGGACGTGGGCATGCTCCATGTGGGCGTTGTCGGCGACCGCGGTTGTCCGCGGTGGACATAGGAGGGACGCGGGCCGGAAAACGCGGGCGCCGGCGCCGTGACCTGCGGTGTGCCGCGCAATCGGTGAACTCCCCTTGCGCGGGCGTTAGATTGACTCGCTGATGGTGGACGGAACGGCTGGTCAGGGGGCAAGGGCGATGGACGACGGGACGCAGGACGCCCGGGGTACGCACGCGAACCCCGTGCCACGCCCGGCGGTGCCGAGGGACGCTCCCGCGGCGCCACGCCGGCCGAGCATCCCCCCGACCGCGCCCGGTGCCTACGAGCAGTATCCGCAAGAGGGACCTGGGCAGCACGGGCAGCTCCCCGAGCGGCAGCCCGGCGTCGCCGAGTGGCTCGACACCCCCCGCCCGGCCGCCGCGCCCGGCATCTGGCGCTTCGGGCACCGCCCGCCCAAGGCCGCGAGGACACCGGACCGGCTGCCGTCGATCACGATCGTCGGGCTGCTGATCCCGCTGGTCGTGGCCCTGCTGGTGTGGTCGCTGTGGCGGCAGGGCGCGCTGCCGTACCAGGGGGCGCCGCTGAAACTGTTCACCCCGGACGACTGGTGGTGGGGCGGCACGGTGTCCCCCAAGGGGATGCAGGGCCGCGAGGCCATGGTGGTCTACGACGGCGTGTTCTTCGCCGTGCTCGTCTACGCCGTGGGACGACTGGGCAGCTGGCCCGACGTCGTACGGCACTTCGTGGGCCGCCGCCCGCAGCCCGCGCGGGCCCTGTTCGCCGCCGCGGGCGCCCTGATCGCGCTCAGCCTGGTCTTTCCCGGCGCCTTCCCGGGCGTCGGCTGGGACCCCCTGCCGGTCGTCGACCCCGTCTTCTCCCTGATCGTCCTCGTCTCGGGCGGCTACGGCCTGTTCGCCTCCCAGCTGTTCACCGACGCGCTGTACGCGCTCATCACCCTGCTGGTCGTCTGGCCGTTCGCCCGGGTCGGCGGCTGGTGGGCGTACGCCGGGGAACTCGCCGCGCGCCGCCGGGCGGCCGCGGACCCCGTCGCCCCGTCCGCGGCGGACCTGCCGCGCTCGCAGTGGCCCGGACCGCGCAACGCCGGGCAGTACCAGGCGGCCGACCTGCTGGCCGCCGAGGTCGCCGCGGGCCGGATGAACGACGTGGACTGCGCCCGGGTCGAGCGGGCATGGGAGGCGGCCCGGCGGGAGGCACGCCCGGCGGCCTTCACCGAGACCGTGCTGCGGCAGGGCGCCGCCGCCTGGACGCACCCTTCCGGGACGCGCGACCTGCCGGGCCGCACCGCGCGCCACGACCTGCTGGAAGGGCAGGTGCGCATCGGACGCTGGGCGGGGGAGCGGACCCCGCGCGACTACGAGGGGGCGGCGGCCGCCCTCGGCCCCGAGACGCTCGGCACCTCGCTGCTGCTGGTGGGGCCGTCCGGGTCCGGGAAGACCCGGAACGTCACCGGGCCGGTCACCGAGGCGCTCACCCTCCAGGCCCTCACCGGAGCGTGCGCGGTGGTCGCCGTCTGCGCCGCCGGGACCCCGCTCGGCCCGGACTCCGCGTACGACGTGGTGGTCCGGATCGGCGACCCCGCCTCCGTCCACGACCTCGACCCGTACGCCGGGTCGGACGACCCCGACGAGGCCGCCGCCCTCCTGGCCGAAGCCCTGGTCGGCGACCTGGACACCGTCGGCGGGCAGAGCGCCGCCACCGCGCTCGCCCAGTTGCTCGGCCCCTACCGGGCGGTGCACGGCCACTTCCCTTCGCTGCCCGTGCTGCGCGAACTCCTGGAGGGCGATCCCGGCGCACTGGCGTCGCTGCGGGCGGGGCTCGCCGCCAACGAGCACGCCGTGATGCGGCGCGAACTCGACGCCCGGACGCGGCAGGCCGGCTCCGCGGCAGACGTCGGACCGGCCCTCGCGGACCGGCTCGCGCTCCTGGACCGCCCGGCCTTCGCCGACTTCTTCGGCGCGGCGGGGCCCGGCGGCCGGCCCTTCTCGCTGCGCGCGGTGGCCCACCATCCGCTGCGGGTCCGCGTCGACCTGCCCGAACGCGGACACGAGGAGGCGTCCCGGCTGATCACCCGGCTGGTCCTGGCCCAGTTCCACACGGTCGTACGGGACACCCGGCGCTCCCACTTCGCCTGTCTGGTCCTCGACGACGCCACCGGGGTCGTCACCGCGGAGTCGGTGCGCCGCGTCCAGGGGCTGCGCTCCCGGAACGCCGGCGTCGTCCTCGCGCTCCGGTCGGTCGCCGACGTGCCCGAGGCGCTGCACGGCCCGCTGCTGGGGGCGGTCGGCTGCCGTATGGCGCTCGCCGGCGTCACCACCTGGGACGGCGGCCGGTTCGCGCAGGCCTGGGGGACCGAGTGGGTGGAGACCAAGGAGGTGGCCAAGCACACCGTCTTCGCCCACCAGCCGATGACCCGCGCCATCCACGCCCTGCGCAAGCTGGTGACCGGACGGGCCGTGACGACGGACGCCGTGACGACCCGGCAGGTGGAGCGGGAGCGCTGGTCCGCCTCCCAGCTGGCCCACGAGGTCCCGCCCGGGCACGCGGTGCTGTCGCTGACCGGCGTCCGGGGCGAGCACACGCCGCCGCTGCTGGTGGACCTGCGGGGCTGAACGGGGCGGGAGGCGAACGCGGCGTATGCGCACGGCCGTAACACGTTGACCGTACGGTGAGGCAGAATCGGCATAGGTTGTTCATACGTGACGTCCAAAAGATCACAATGATCATCCGATCTCCATAGAGCCTCCGCGCAAGAACCCGTAGAAGAAGCCCGCACAAGAACCCCGCAGACCAGAAGGCCTCATGCCCCCGACGCTCGCCTCGCTCGTCCACCACTCCGCGCTCAAGCTGACCGTGCGCGCGGGCGGGGACCGCCTGGACGTACCCGTCCGCTGGGCCCACGTCAGCGAGCTCGCCGACCCCGTGCCGTACATGGAGGGCGGGGAACTGCTGCTGATCACCGCGCTCAAGCTGGACGCGGAGAATCCCGACGCCATGCGCCGCTATGTGAAGCGGTTGGTCAAGGCCGGGGTCGTCGGGCTCGGCTTCGCCGTCGGGGTCAACTACGAGGACATCCCCGGGGCGCTCGTCGACGCCGCCGAGGAGGAGGGGCTGCCGCTGCTCGAGGTGCCCCGCCGCACCCCGTTCCTCGCCATCAGCAAGGCGGTGTCGGCGGCCATCGCGGCCGACCAGTACCGGGCGGTCACAGCCGGCTTCGCCGCCCAGCGGGAACTGACCAAGCAGGCCCTGAACGCCGGACCCGAGGGACTGCTCGCCGCGCTCGCGGCCCAGGTGGACGGCTGGGCGGCGCTCTACGACGCCTCGGGCGCCGTCGTCGGCGCGGCACCCGAGTGGGCCACACGCCGCGCCGAGCGGCTCACGGCCGACATCGACCGGCTGCGCGACCGGCCGGCCCCCGCGTCCGCCGTGGTCGGCGGACCCGAGACCGAGGACCGCGTCGAACTGCACTCCATCGGCACCGGGCGCCGCCCGCGTGCCGCGCTCGCCGTCGGCACGGCCGCCACCCTCGGCACCGCCGAGCGGTACGCCGTCCACTCCGCCGTGGCCCTGCTGACGCTCACCACGGAACGCTCACGCTCGCTGCACGCCGCCGAGCAGCGCATCGGTGCCGCTGTGCTGCGCATGCTGCTCGCCGGGCAGCCCGACCATGCCCGCGCGGTGGCCGGAGACCTGTACGGCGGCCTGCTGGACGCCCCCTTCCGCATGATCGTCGCCGAGTCCGCCTCGGCGTCCGCCGCGCGGGCGCACGCCGGCACTCACGCGCGCGTGCAGTCCGCCGCACCCTCCCCGGCCGCGGTACTGGCCGCCGCCGGCACCGGCGCCGACCCGCTCGCCGTGCTGGCAGAGATCGTGGAGGCGGCCGCCGCCCGGTCGGGGGAGGCGGTGCTGGTGGTGCCCGACGGGGAGCGCCTGGTGGTGCTCGCCGCCGACGGGGGCGCGGCCGTGGCGGTGTGCGGTCAGTACGCCGCGGCGCTGGAGGCGGCGCGGGCCGAGGCCGTGCGCGAGCAGTCGGGCGGGGAGGAGGGCGAACTGGTCGTCGGGCTGTCCGGGCCGGCCGGGCCCATCGCGGCGGCCGCCGCGTACAAGCAGGCCGATCAGGCGCTGTCGGTGGCGCGGCGGCGCGGACGGGTGCTCGTCGAGCACGACCAGCTCGCCTCCGGATCGGTGCTGCCGCTGCTGGCGGACGACGCGGTCAGGGCGTTCGCGGACGGGCTGCTGCGCGCGCTGTACGAGCACGACGCGACGGGCCGCGGTGATCTGGTGGCCTCGCTGCGGGCCTGGCTGTCCCGGCACGGCCAGTGGGACGCGGCCGCCGCCGATCTCGGCGTCCACCGGCACACCCTGCGGTACCGGATGCGCCGGGTCGAGGAGATCCTCGGCCGCTCCCTGGACGATCCGGACGTGCGGATGGAGCTGTGGCTGGCGCTGAAGGCCACGTCCACGGAGTAGGGATCCTGCCGGATAGCGCGCCGGCCACCGCGCCGGACAGGCCTCGTACGCCAATCCGGCGCACCCCCGCCCCGCACTGCTACGACTCGGACAAGCGACCCCGGGCCGCCCCCGCCCTACCGTGGACGACGAAAGCCAAGTACATCTCCTACGCGGAAGGGCCGGGACTCCTTGATGACTTCCACCCACGCCTTCTGGCTCGCCGGCCGCCAGGTCACCGGCGAGGACACCTTCGACGTCACCAACCCGTGGGACGGGCGGCTGGTCGGCAAGGTCGGCGTGCCGACCGACGCCCAGGTCGAGGAGGCCGTGGCCGCCGCGTACGCCGTGCGGGACGACTTCGCCGCCACCCCGGCGCACGTGCGGGCCGCCGCCCTCGACCACGTCAGCAAGCGGCTGGTCGAGCGCACCGAGGAGATCGCGCAGCTCATCTCCGCCGAGAACGGCAAGCCGATCAAGTGGGCGCGCGGCGAGGTCGGCCGTGCCGTGTCCGTGTTCCGGTTCGCCGCGGAGGAGGCCCGCCGGTTCAACGGCGGCGACGCCCAGCGTCTGGACACCGACGCCGGCGGCCAGGGCCGCCTCGCCTTCACCCGCCGCTTCCCCAAGGGCGTCGTCCTCGGCATCGCGCCGTTCAACTTCCCGCTGAACCTGTGCGCCCACAAGGTCGCCCCGGCCATCGCCGCCGGCGCGCCGATCATCCTCAAGCCCGCCCCGGCCACCCCGCTGTCCGGGCTGATCCTCGGCGAGCTGCTGGCCGAGACCGACCTGCCGGCCGGTTCCTGGTCGATCCTCCCGGTCGCCAACGACAAGATGCCGGCCCTCGTCCAGGACGAGCGCCTGCCGGTCATCTCCTTCACCGGTTCCGAGAAGGTCGGCTACGCGATCATGGACTCGGTGCCGCGCAAGCACTGCACCCTGGAGCTCGGCGGCAACGGCGCGGCCGTCGTCCTCGCCGACTACGCGAGCGACGAGGACTTGGACTGGGCCGCGGGCCGCATCGCGACCTTCTCCAACTACCAGGGCGGCCAGTCCTGCATCTCCGTGCAGCGCGTGATCGCCGACGCCTCGGTCTACGAGCGCCTGCTGCCGCGCATCGTCGCCGCCGTCGAGGCCCAGGTCACCGGTGACCCCTCCGACCCGAAGACCGATGTCGGCCCGCTGGTCAGCGAGGACGCCGCCAAGCGCGTGGAGTCCTGGGTGCAGGAGGCCGTCGAGGCCGGCGCCACCCTGCACGCCGGCGGCAAGCGCGACGGCGCCTCGTACGCCCCGACCGTCCTCACCGACGTGCCGTCCGAGGTGACGATCTCCTGCGAGGAGGTCTTCGGCCCCGTCCTGACCGTGCAGAGGGTGAACGGCGAGGCCGAGGCCTTCGCCGCCGTCAACGACTCCAAGTACGGCCTCCAGGCAGGCGTGTTCACCCACGACCTGCAGACCGCCTTCCGCGCCCACCGCGCCCTGGAGGTCGGCGGCGTGGTCGTCGGCGACGTCCCGTCCTACCGCGCCGACCAGATGCCGTACGGCGGCGTCAAGCAGTCCGGCGTGGGCCGCGAGGGCGTCAAGTTCGCGATGGACGACTACACCTACGAGCGCGTCCTGGTCCTGACCGGCCTCGCCCTGTAGGCCTGACGGTCCGTCGACCGACGACGGCCGGAGCCCGCTGTGCGGGGGCTCCGGCCGTCGTCGTATGCCCGTGTGCTGACCAAAAGAGAGGGTGGCTCGAGGACCGGCGACGGGACCAGCGGACCGTCTTCCCGGCCGTTGCCGCCGCCACCGTAGCCGAAGGCGGCGACCAGAGAAAACGTGCAGAACGACCTGAGGGCCACGCCGTTAGACTCATTGGCAAGCGGCCGATCAACCTCCCTCGGACAGGAAGAGCCAGGGGTGCCCAACACACTGCAGGAAATGATCAAGAACAAGCTGGACCAAAAGGGATGGTCCTACAGCGATGTAGCGCGCCGGGGCGGCATCTCTCGCTCGACCGTTCACCATCTGGCGACGTCGGCGAAGCTGGCGCAGATGCCTCAGCAGACCACGCTGGAGGGTCTCGCCAGAGGCCTGGGCATACCGGCGGCGCCCGTGCTGCGTGCGGCGGCCGAGGCCGCAGGTGTCCATGTCTACTTCGAGAACGCGCCCGAGATCACGGATCCGGAGGTGGAGATCCTCATCGCGAGCGTGCAGAAGCTCAGTCCTGCGGCCCGCCGGCATGTGGCTGTGCTCGTCGAGTCCTTGCTGCAGGCAGGGGAGTCCTAGAGAGAGTGGATCAAAACCTCTTCATTCCTGCCACTTTGATCCAGCCGATCAGTGTCCGCACTGTTGCGTAGTCGAGTTCTGCCACCCTGACAATCGCTTGTAAACCGTGGGAATCCATCGGCACGCACGCCGCATCCAGGGCGCAGTACAGCAGCACTTGATGGGCCTGCGTCGCCGAAAGAGGCCTTCCTGCATCCATTCCGGCCCTTAATTCCTCGGCGATTGGCAGGGGTGGTGTGACGTCCATGTCTCCAGACTTTTCTCGAGCCTTCGCGGATCATCCTCGTCGTTGTGGTCCGTGAGTTCGCGGCACATTCTTTCCCAGAATGCCTCGACCACTGCGTGATCGTACCAATCGCCGATGGTCCCGGAAGCAGTGCCGCGCCTCAGGGCCTGCGCACGCTCAGTGAAACAGCATCCGACAAGGTTTCCCTTTGCGGTGTCCGGGGCCTGCTCCGCGGCGGCCTCATAGGAAATCGCTTTGTCGAATGCGCGATCAATGAGCGAGGCGCTTGCCTCGGGGGCCGTGCTCCAGCTCACCAGGTGATGTGACGTCGAGTCGAGGACGACAGCAGCGGACAAGGCGCCCTTCGGTGTGCTGTGGGTGAATACGTCGATGACCCAGCGCCGGGTGGAAACCCCGGAGACAGTGGACGGCGCGCCCTCGTGCAGCCTGCCGGCCCTGCCGCGGATGCCGGCCTGAGCCATGAGGAGCTCCACCGTTCCATGGCTGACACTGATGCCGTAGCGGCGGCCGAGCTCCTGCCGGATGCGGCGGTAGCCAAAGGTCGAACCGGATGAGCTGTAAATGTCGAGAATGATCCGGGACAGCCAGGCGTGCCGCAATGATCGAGCCGACGGAAGGCGGTCACGCCACGCGTAATAGCCGGACTCCGAGACGCCGAGCAGCTGAATGATTCCGCGCGCCGGGAAGCCCTCTTCCGCCATCGCGGAAATCACTTCGTATCGTCTTTTGGGGGCACCACTTCCGACATGAGGTCAATGACTCTCCGGCACGCCGCGATCTCGCTCTCCAGCTTTTCGATGCGAGCTTGCGCCTGCTTCAGCTTGGACTGGGACATGAGATGAGCGCTGCTCACCGGACCTCGCTTCCCGACCGTGATTTCCGTACTCAGGGCTGTGGTGGGAGTCCACAGCCCTGAGCGCTTTTGCGGGACCTACCGGACGTAGCGGTGCATGGTCACGGTCGGTGCGAAGTCGGCCAACGAGTCGCTGCTGCCACCCCTTGGTGCGCGGGCCGCCTCACGGTCGAGGATCGTCTTCACCCTGCGGGCCAGCTCGTCCGCCTGTTGTGTGAGCTGGGAGATCGGCAGGCGAGACGCCTTGAGGGCCTCGACCTGGTGGTTGATCGAGTCGAGTTCGTTGCGGCCGTCGCGGCTGAGGCTGAATCCCCGAGGCGTGGCGACGATGAATTGATATGCCCCGGAGAACGTCTCGCACGACGGGCAGTGTTCGTTGATGCCCCTGCTGATGTTGGAGGCGTTGATGAGGCGCGCGTTTCGGCCGGCCGTGGTGACGATCTGGTAGGAGAGGGCGATCGAACGGCAGGGGGCGTCGATGGAGCAGCCTGAGGACACTGCCGTAGCCCGGTTGTTCGCCGTCACGGCGACGGTCGGACCGTATTCGTGGATCTTGAAGGATTCGTCGAACTGGTTCCTGTGGGCCCTGTTGGCGTGGCTCTGCGCCATGTCGACCGCGATGGCGACGCTCTGGGAGATGCGGGAACCGCCGGGGCTGGCACCCGCCGAGGTGGTACTGGCCGTCACGGCCAGTCCGGCGGTCGCGGCGATGCCGAGGCCGATCGCCGCTTTGGAGGAGGTCTTGGGGCGGGGCTTGCGGTGGTTCATCGTTCTCTCCTGCGGATGAGGTGGTGTGCGGAGTCAGGAAGGGCTGGAGCCGGATGGGGCTGTCTCGGAGGGCGAGGGGGATGCGGTGACGGACTCCGAGGGAGGGGAAGAGGGGGACGCGGAGGCCGTCCGGCTTTCGGAAGGGTGTGGGGACGGCGTGGTGGGAGTGCTGCCGGCTGGTGTGGTCGGGGTCGGACCTGCCTCCGCCGTGGAGGCGGCCGGTGTGCCGGGGGGAGGCGCCGGGGCGGTTGCCGAGGTGGCGGGCGGGGCCGCCGCGGAGCGGGATGGAACGGTTCCGGGGGACGAGGTGCTGTTGTGTCGTGCGATCCGCTTCCCCGGGGTGGTGCCGGCAGGGTGGCCCGCCTGGGAGTCCGTGGGGGTGGGGTGCGGGGCTCGGACGGTGGGCACGCCGGGTTGCAGGACAGGAGTGACCGGGGCTGATTCGGGAAGCGGCTTGGGCGCAAGTCCCTGCACCCAGGCGGTTCCGAGAACGGCGCAGCCGGCGACGACTGCGGCTGCCAGAGCCAGACGCATGGCCGGCTTGCCCTCTGTCGCTCTCCGGGCGGCTCGGTACAGGCGGGCCGTCAGCCGCCCCGCGAGATAGGCGCCTCCTGCCATCGGGCAGAGCAGCATGAGTGTGCCGATGACTCCGACCAGCCCGGCGGTGATCTGCCCCGCCGTGAACGCCGAGTACGTGCCGAGGCATTGGGCCGAAAGGCTGCGCAGTGCGGTGGCCAGGAGGCGTGGAAGGTTCCACAGGGCGTACCCGGCCTCTGCCAGGAGCAGGGGGATCATGGTCAAGACCCACACCGTCACGATGATCCGGGCGGAGCGCTTGAGGTCGGCCGCACCTGCGACGGGGCGTTTCCGCCCGGGCAGCATGCTCAACAGGATGGGCTTGACCTTGCCGTACAGGTCGGGAACACCGGCCAGGTCGCCGAGGATGTAGTAGCCGTCGAGCCGCACCGCCGGCACCAGCTGTTCGAGGACCTCGAAGTGCGTGAGGTAGACCGCGGCAAGGAAGAAGGACTGGCCCGTGAGAAGGTAGCCCGCGGTGAGGGCCAGCATGAAGATGACGTTGAAATACACGCCCCCCAGCCCGGTACGCAGGCGGCCGGTCTTCCCGATCCGGTACACGTCGGTGACGTCCGTGTACATGGATGGCCAGATCAGGAAGATGCCGCATCCGATCTTTCCGGGTACGCCCCCGCTGTACCGGCAGGCCGACGCGTGCCCGAACTCGTGAAAGACGAGGGAGGCGACTGTCAGCACGAAGAGGATGAGCATCCACAGCGGCTGTTCGAGCACTTGCAGCACGGACGTGATGGCTCCATGAACACCGAAAAGCCAGATGTCCATGGCCGCGGTGCCTGCGAGTACCAATGCCACAACAAGGGGCCGGTGCAGCCAGGAGAGCGCGGCGGCGATGCGAGCCACCTGAGCCTCGTGGAAGATCACTTTGTGGCCACGGAGGGCGAGGAGCAGGTCCGAGCGCGGGGCCGGGGGCTCTTCCGGCAGGTCTCCGAAGGGGACCGTGATACCGAGGGGAGTGAGCTTTCGCTCCACCAGGTGGACGACGTTCTCCGTGGTGACTTCAGCCCCGTAGCGCCCGCTCACCCGATGGGAGATCGCTTCGGCGTCGCGTACGCCGTCGATGGAGCTCACGACGAGGTACAGCAGGCGCGACAGTTGGATTACCTGACCGTCACCTCGGCGGACAATGTACTTGCGCTCGGTGAAGCCAGACCCCTGGTATTCCCCGAGGGTCTGCAAGCCGTGGCTCAGTCGGGGAACGGGCGCGGCGTTCCACGGCATGAAGGTGCCGGCCGCCTTGGTGTGCATCGAGTGGGTGAATGAGTCCGGCGTGCCGTTGATGGCCGCTTCCTGTGGGAAACCGTCCCAGGGGTGCGGAACCTGAACATCCAGCGTTCTGAAGCCGCTGGGTTCTTCGGACCCCGTCATTCTCTTCTCCAAGGCGCGTCTGATTTTCTGACGAATGGCCACAGCACTGGACAGCAGGCGTGCCGTATGGAATACCGGGCATGGAGCGGGTGCAGGGCCAAGTCCGTCGACCTGGCCCTGCACACCGCCTGCCGGAGTTACTGCTGAATGCTGATGGCCTGCTGCGCCTCGGACTGGGCGACGGCCCAGGGCGAGCACGAGTTCAGCGCGGCGGACTCGTTGTGAGCGTCCACGTGCGCGGTCTTCTTAGTGATGCTGGTCATCTTGGTGAAGTTGAACGAGAACTTCCCCAGCGCCTCCCGGCCGGGCAGCAGTTCCGCGGTCTCGGCCTCGAGCTGGTCCATGTTCATGGGGACACCTTTCATTGAAGGGTTGTTGGGGGTTCTGGCGGCAGAGATCCGCTCTTCGCAGCCGGGTCATGCGGAAGACCCTGCTGTGGAGCCGGAGGCGGCGGAACCGCTGGGGGAACCAGCAGGCACACACCAACCGCGCCGTCCAGAGACTCCGAACGGTTTGTCCGGAGGTCCCGGACAGTAGCGGAAGCGGAAGTGGGAGTGCAAACCACCTATATGCGACATGCGTTCAAAAGCGCACGGTCGTTCCCTTCCGGGTCCCCGCGGGGGAGGGTGTGCCGGCGCCCCGGAGCTGTGTCTCGACCTGTACGCGGGCTTTGAGGGGCGAGCGAACTCTGTAAAAGTCAGGGCAGATCAAGGGCGATTGTCGCGCTCTACGGGCTGCGAAGTAACAGGTGGTGGGGTTCCTGCTCCTTTTTTACTCCTGGAAATACGGGTCGTTTAAGAGCGGGAATTAGCCTGCGGGAGTCATTGATTCAGTCCCGAGAACCGGTCGGACGGCTAATCTCGCCACGCCGCATAATTCGTCTGGACGGGTGTTTCGAAAAGGCGGGGCAGTGCTGCTTCACACATGCTCGGCAAGGCGGTTGAGCTGCTGCTTTCTAATCCCGGTCGGCTGCCCCCTCGTGCCTGACCGCGCACCGGCTTCAGCGGTGGGCCCAGTAATTCGATGTAACGTCGGATGCAGCGGCAGGGAAACACCGAATTCCTGCCGTTCGAAAGGAGAGCAAGTGAAGACCATTGCGAGATCGGTGGCGGTCGCGCTTCTGACTGCCGGCGCCGTCGTGGTGCCTGCCTCCGCAGAGGCGATTGCGGCCCCGCTCCATGCCCCAGCCTCCGCGACGTTGGCGGCCCACTCGTTCGACCGAGGCGACCGTTACAGCCCCTACGAGTACCGCCACGGCTCTGACCTGCGGCGACACCGCGACTACTGGCGTCATGACAGCTACCGGTACCGGTACTGCGACCGCTACTCGAGGTGGGACCGGGACTGCGACCGAGACTGGCGCTACCAGTCGAACCGATGGGACTGCTACCCCTACGGGCGTCGCTACTAGTACCGCTCCCGTGAAAGGCCGAGCCGCCCGCCGTCGAACCTTCCGACGGCGGGCGGCTCGCCTTTTGCTGAGGCGGGGGTGATCTCGGAACTTGGTGGTGGAGGGATTTTCCTATTCGCGCCCGGTAATCAGTCGATGGTCAGCCTATAGACCGTCAGGGCCATTCCGTCGACTGAAACACAGGAATCCATCTGGCTTGTTGTCAACCTGAGGACAACACTGCTGAGGGTCTGAAGTTCGGCCGCACTGAGAACGGCGGTGGCGGCCTTGATCAGGTCGGTCAGTGTTGCCTCGGACACTTCCTGGCGTGCGTCACCGGGGAGCAAAATAACCGTCTCACCAGTGCTGCCGCGGACGACAGCGGTCATTGAAGTTCCTCGTACGACGAGCACCTGCTACCCCTCTCGCCAGCGCACCATTTTCGACCCGCTGATACTGGCGCGGCAGGAGGGAGGGTATCCGGTTCACCCCAGTGCGACGGCCTCCCAGCCGTCGGCCGCGTCGAGCTCCTCTTGGAGTCTGATCGCGTGGACGATACTCGCGTTGAGTGTCTTGCGAATGATGGGATCGGAGATCCCCCACGCGTTCATGGCCTCGTTCGGGGACAGTGCCGCTGAGGCTGCCTCGTGGCTTGCGGTTCGGGCCCCTCGTTGTTCAGGGATGAGACCGCTCTCCACCAGCATCGCTCGGTGATCGAGGTCGAGGACCGTGGCCCACTTCGTCAGCTGTGAGGGGAGCGGCAGGGTTCTGCCGTCCAGCGTCCGGCTGATGGTGGTCAGGCTCAGCCCGGTCAGGGCCGCCAGTTGCGCTCGGCCGCCCTTGCGCCGGCGGATGTCGTACCCGGCCGCGGTCGCGGCCGCGGAGAGGTAGGCGCCGACACGCCGCGCTTGAGCCTGTCGCCCGGTCCGATTCCCCTGATGGAGATCTTCCGTAATCCGCATGTCCGGAGGGTAGCGCGCATGCATGTACTTTCACGCTAGTTGCATGCGTGCACCTTTGCAGGTCAAGGGCCTAGATCG
The DNA here is from genome assembly GCF_053601495.1 of Streptomyces sp. NPDC004721. Classification (NCBI taxonomy): domain Bacteria; kingdom Bacillati; phylum Actinomycetota; class Actinomycetes; order Kitasatosporales; family Streptomycetaceae; genus Streptomyces; species Streptomyces sp. NPDC004721. The sequence continues at coordinate 17,362 of NZ_JBSGBZ010000050.1, read as the reverse complement.
GCATTCCTCCAGGCCAACTCGTCGATCGAGTACTTATGTGCGAATAAAAATAGCCTTGCGTCACATCAGCCTGGCAACTTCCATACGTCCGTGCGTGTGGGTTAGCCGCACGGATGCAAGTCCCTTAGGGGGTCTTCTGACCATGCTCCGCCTCCATATGGCCAAGCTCCTGGTGAAGGCCAAGGAGCTTGGTGACGAAAGTGTTGCCGACGTGGCGCAGCGCACCGGTATCAGCAGGTCGACGCTCCACCGGCTCGCGGCCGGGACGAAAGAACCGAGCCTGGCCACGCTCTGGACGCTGCGCGACGCCTACGGGGTCGGGCTCGACACTCTCGTTTACGACGACCCGCTGACCACGCGGCGCACCGCCGTTCCACGCCGGTGGCCGACGCCCGCTCCAGTCGGACGCCGGCGCGAGTCCGGCTGACGGCCCGCGGAGCCCGCGGGGGCGGTCTCTCCTCGTCACCCAGCCCCACACAGTTCCTCCACTCACGATCGGAAGCAGGCTTTGATTTCTCATGCCCAGGCCGTGTCCGGCGGCCTCACAACGAGGGAACCGGCCCTCATCACCCGCGCCCAGCAAGGCGATCCCGAGGCATTCGGCGAGCTGTACCGGATGTACCACGACGTAATCGCCGCGTTCATCGGCCTCCGCGTCAGATCGAACCCGACGCTCGCCGAGGACCTCACGGCCGATGTCTTCATGAAGGCGTGGGCCAAGATCGGCACCTTCCGGTGGACCGGCACGTCGATCCGTGCCTGGCTGTGCACGATCGCCCGCAACGTGGTCGCCGACCACTTCAAGGTCGCCGCGACACGGCGCCTGACCTTCGTGGACCAGATCACCCACGTGTGGGACGCCTGGGTGACCCCGGTGAGCACCGCGGAGGACACGGTCCTGTCCACCCTTGCCGCTGCCGACCTGCACCATGCCCTGTCCGGGATCACGCCACGTCAACAGGCCGTCATCCGGCTCCGGTTCCTCCGCGAGCTGTCCGTCAGCGAGACGGCCCGCACCATGGGCACCACCGACGCCGCCGTCAAGACCCTGCAGTGGCGCGCGCTCGACTCCCTCCGCAGGGCCTATGTGGAGGCGGGAGCATGACGACCACTCCCGACAGCCGTAGCGACGCCGAGATCGAGCGCGAACTGACCGAGCAATTGGCGCAGTTGGCCCGGAGGTTCATCGCGGGCCTCCAGGCGCAGGGGCGCCTGGTGGAAACGGGCGGCGCCGAAGCCCTCAAACGGCTCCAGGAACAGGACGAAGCGCAGCGCGGCCTGCCCGAAGAGGACCAGCCGGCCGCCGACGTCACCGAAGCCGCCGCCGACCCGAAGCCGCCCGCCCCGGCACTCCTCCGCGTGATCGCTCTGCCCGGCACCGGACTTGACACGCCCCCGGCGCCCGACACCGCGGCGAGTGTGCCGCAGCCGGCCGTCGTGCCCGTCGCCGAGCAGACCCCCATGATCAGGCCCGCCGCCGCTCGGACCACGAGCACCGAGGAGCAGGGCGCGGCCGACTGGACTCCGGCGCAGGCCCGTACGGCCGCTGTGGCGGCCAAGCTGCGGGCCGAGAACGCGGGCCGGCTCGAGACCACGCACATCACCTCGGACCACGAGCGCGTCGTCATCCACATCCACGCCCTCTCGCTCGACCACTGGGAGTACTGGCTGACCGCCATCGGCGCAGCACTCGACGCTCCCACCCACCGCGCCGGATGGGCCCAGACCGCCGCCGGACAGATCGACGCCGTCGACGTCCACCTCACCGCGTACCAAGTGCCGCACCTTCTCGACACCGCCGCGGAGGCCGCCGGCGAACCGTTCTTCCTGGGAGGCCGCGTTTACGACCTCGCCCGCGGCCAGGTCGACCGGCACGGCCAGATGTGGAGCTACCTCGGCCAACGACGGGAAGACGGCATGCCGCTGCTGACCCTCTGCGGCACCAGCAGCCCTCCTTACCCGCTCGCCTCGATCGTCACGGCCAACGGCCCCCTCTCCGCCGTTGAGACGCAGACCGCCGAGGCCTCGTCCCCGGACGCCGAAGACACCCGGTGAACACCGACCCCGATCACGGTGAGTCGCATCCAGGGGACTCACATGGTCCGAAGCGGGCCGGGACGGGTCGTTCTCAACTCGTGAAGCCGATCCGCGCGAGGCGCAGGGGGCCGCGCAGCCCGAGGCGCAGATCGTGTACGCCGGCGGCGGTGGCCGGAACGGTGAGGGTGGTGTAGTCGTACGGGCCCGACGTGGGGCTGTCCAGGACGACCACCGCGAGTACCGGGCCGCCGTCCAGGGACAGTTCGACCGAGCCCTCGCCCGCCACCTCCACGCTCACCCGCGTCACACCAGTGCCGAAGTCGCAGTCACGGTAGAGCAGTTCGCCCGGTCTGCCGGGAGCGGGTGTCACCGCGTCGCCCGTCGTCCTCGTCCGGTCGACGATCTCGATGCCCGACTGCTCGTCGAAGTCGGCGGCGTTCAGGCCGTGTTGCAGGACCGGGCGCGGAGTGCCGGGCTCTCCGTCGAGGATGAGGGTGGTACGGATGCGGATGTCCTCGCCGGAGGCGCCGACGAGGAAGTCGTACGGGCCTGGCTCCAGACGCCGGCGGCCCAGTGACACGTCCCAGAACTCCAGTGTGGAGAGGGGGACTTCGAAGGTCAGGGCAGCTTTTTCACCGGGCGCGAGCGTGATGCGGCGGTGGGCGGCCAGCTCCCGGCGCGGCCGCGGGACCGACGGGTTCACGGCGCGGGTGTAGAGCTGGGCGACCTCGTCGGCGGTGACGCCCCCGTGGTTGGTGACCGTGAAGGACACGCGCACCGTGTCCTGCCCGACCCGGACCGTCAGGTCTCCGTATCCGAACGAGGCGTACGACAGCCCGTGTCCGAAGGGGAACAGCGGGGTGCCCTCGAAGTACAGGTACGTCTGGCGGCTGCCGATCACGTCGTAGTCGAGCAGGTCCGGCAGGTCGGAGTCGTCCGCGTACCAGGTCTGCGGGAGCCGGCCGGCGGGGGAGGAGTCACCGGCCAGCACCCGGGCCAGGGCGGTGCCCGCCGCCTGGCCGCCGTGGGCGGTCCACAGCACCGCCCGCAGGGGAGCGGGGTCGACCGCGTACGGGTACGACGAGACCAGCACCAGCGCCGTGTTCCGGTTCGTGGTGCGGGCCGCGCGCAGCAGCCGCTCCTGGTGCTCCGGCAGCCGCAGGGTCGTACGGTCCTGCGTCTCCCGGCCGTTGATGTGCGGGTCGTTGCCCGCCACCACCAGCACCACGTCGGCCCGGCCGGCCGCGCGCGCCACCGCCTCCTCCCCGCGCTCGGACACGACGAGCTCGAAGACCTCCGCGGCCTCCGCGCCGTCCGGCCCGTTCTCCTCGGCGATCCTCACGCCGTCGGCGGTGACATGGACGTGGCGACCGGTCCCGATGTGCCGCAGGAGGTGCCCGCCGCGGTGCGGTTCGAGGCGGAACGTCTCCTGCACCACCCAGCCGCCGGGCTGGTCGGCCGAGGCGCGCACACAACCGTCGCCGGCCACCGACAGGTAGCGGCCGTCCGGTGCGCGCAGGGTCAGGACGCCCTCGCCCCAGTCCATCAGGGACAGCACGGTGCCGGTGGCGTCGGTGGTGAGCGGCGGCAGATCGGTGCGGCCGGCCAGCAGGGCCGGGTCCAACGCCCCCTCCGCGCCGCGCGTCGTACCTTCGGCCTTCCCGGGCGGCACGTGCAGGAAGCGGCCGTCGGCCGTGCGCAGCCGCACCCGGTCCAGCCCCTCCGCGAACTCGACGCGCTCGGCGCCGAACCGCTCGTACAGACCCTCCAGCGGTGTGGACCGGCGCAGCAGCGTTCCGCTGTACCAGTCGAGCTTGCACTCGTCGGCGAGCGGGCCGACCACGGCGACGCGGGCGCCGGCGGCCAGGGGCAGCAGCCCGTCGTTGCTCAGCAGCACGACCGCCTGCTCGGCGGCCTCCAGCGCGAGCGCCCGGTGCTCGAGTGTGTCGAACTCCCCGGTGCCGGCGTGCGGATCCTCTCGCGGGTCGAACTCCCCGAGCCGGAAGCGCACCGAGAGCTGCCGGCGCACGGCCGTTTCGACGTCGGCCTCGGTCAGCAGGCCCTGCTCCAGGGCGCCCCGCACCCGCGCCACGGTCTTCGCCGGATCCGTGCCGTGGTCGGTGAGGCTGTCCACGCCGGCCAGCAGCGCGGCCGCGGTGGCCTCCTCGTGCGTGGCGAAGTAGTGCTCGGAGCCGACCAGGTTGGAGGGCGCGCCCGCGTCCGAGCAGACCAGCAGGTCCTCTTCGGTCCAGGTGCGCAGATGCTCGCGCAGGTACGGCGAGACGTGGTTGGGGCGGCCGTTGACCAGGTTGTAGGCGGGCATCACACCGGCCACCGCGCCCGCCGCCACCGCCTCGCGGAAGGCCCGCAGGTCGTACTCGTGCAGGACGCGCGGGCGCACCGAGGAGGACGTGGTGTCCCGGCGGGTCTCGTTGTTGTGTGCCAGTCAGTGCTTGAGGACCGGCGCCGTGCGCCAGTACGTCGGATGGCCGCCGCGCAGGCCGCGGGTGTAGGCGACGGCGATCGCCGACGTCAGCCTCGGATCCTCCGAGTAGCCCTCCTCGTTGCGGCCCCACAGCGGGTGGCGCAGCGGATTCACCACCGGCGCCCAGACGTTGAGGCCGACGCGGTCGTCGCGGGCGCGCATCGCCCGGACCTCGCGGGACACCGCCTCGCCGATCCGTCGCACCAGGTCGTCGTTCCAGGTGGCGCCGAGCCCTGTGGGAAGCCCGCCTCGCCACCGACTTCGCCCATCCCGAGCACGACCTCACCGCCTACCGGCTCGTCGTCGTCCCCCAGCTCTACCTGCTCACCGACGCGGCGATCGACAACCTCCTGGCGTACGTCGCCGGCGGCGGCACCCTCGCGTGCGGTTTCCTCACCGGGGTCGCCGACGAGGACGACCGCATTCGCCCCGGCGGCATGGATCCGCGGCTGCGCGAACTGTTCGGCATCCGCACGCTGCACGAGTGGTGGCCGCTGGACGCGGGGGAGAGCGTCGCGTGCGCGGGCGGACTGCGCGGGACGCTGTGGTCGGAGGAGATCGAGGCCGCCGGCACCGCCGACGAGACGGTCCCGTACCAGGGCGGCGAGCTCGACGGGCTGCCCGCCGTGCTCCGCCGGGACCGCGCCTGGTACGTCTCCACCCTCCCGGAGCCCGAGGCGCTGCGCGCCCTGCTCACCCGCGTCGCCGCCACTGCGGGCGCCCGCCCGGTGCTGGACGGGCTGCCCGCCGGGGTCGAGGCCGTCCGGCGCGGCGAGCTGCTGTTCCTGCTCAACCACGGGCGCGAGCCGGTGACCGTCGACGTGCCGGGCACCCACCGCGACCTGCTCACCGGGGCGCCCGTGACCGGCCGCACGACGCTCGGACGGTACGGAGCGGCGGTGCTGAAACCGTGACGGGCGGACTTCGGCACGGAACCTGGGAACCCCTCCCGGCTGCCCGCTGGGAGGACGCCTTCCTCAGCGGCAACGGCCACCACGGCGCCCTGGTGTTCGGCGATCCGGACGACGACCGCGTGATCGTCACCCATCACACCCTCGTCCGCCCCAACGGCGGCGAGCACGCCAGGCCCCCGCTCCTCGCCGATGAACTGCCCGCTCTCCAGGACCGGTTGCTCGCCGGTGACCGCACCGCTGCCGAGTCCTTCACGGATGGACGGGCGTTGCAGTGGGTGCAGCCCTTCCACCCGGCCTTCCGGATCCGGCTGAGCCGCCCGCCCCGCGCCCGGCAGGTCCCCCGCGTTCTCGACCCCGCTCGAACAAGGGGGACTCTCTTCCGCCGCTCGGTCGACTTCACCAGCGGCGAGGCGACGGCCGTGTGCGGGGACCGGATCAGCCGCGTCTTCGTCTCCCGCGCCGACGACGTGATCGTCCAGCACGTCACCGCGCCCGGTCCCACGCTCGACGTCCGCCTGGACCACCGGCTGCCCGGCGTGCCGCCCGGCCTCGGCGTCGGCCACGGGGCGCTGCTCACCGCCGAGGGCGCGGTACTGAGCCTGCACGCCCGCTACCCCGGCAGCGACCGCGCCTACACCGGCGTGCTGCTGATCGCCGTCACCGATGGCGCCACGGCGCTCGCCCCGCCCGGAGTGCGCGTCACCGGCGCGGACTCGGTGCTGCTGCTCACCCGGGTGCGCCGGCACACCGGCGAACCGGCCGTGACCGAGGATGCCGGGGCCCTGCTCGACCTGCTGACCGGGCGGGCGTACGACGACCTCCTCGAACGCCATCTGCCCGCGCACCGCTCCGCCTACCACCGCGTCACCCTCGACCTGCGCGGCGAGCCCACCGAACGCGCCCTGCCGGGATCGGAGTTGCTGAAACGGACGGGCAGCGCGGCCCTGGCGGAGCGGCTGTTCGCGGCGGGCCGCTACCATCTGCTCTCCGCCAGCGGCCTGCTCCCGCCCCGGCTCACCGGACTGTGGACCGGCGACTGGCACACGGCCTGGTCCGGCGCGTTCACCACGGACGCCAACCTCAACCTCCAGACCGCCTCCGCCGCCGCGGCCGGCCTCCCCGAGGTCGGCGAGGCCCTGGCCCGGCTCGTCGAGGCACAACTCCCCGACTGGCGGGACAACGCCCGCGCGATCTTCGGCACCCGGGGGGCCGTCGCGCCCGCGCACACCGACGGCGAGTCCGGCCACGCGTACCACTTCAGCCGTGAGTACCCGCTGCACCTGTGGACCGCCGGCGCCGACTGGCTGCTCAAGCCGCTCGTCGACCTCGACGAGACACGCGGCGCCCAGGACCCCCGCACCGCCGCCGCGCTCGCCGAAGTCGCCCGGTTCTACGAGGACTTCCTCACCCGCACCGACGAGCACGGCCACCTCGTGGTCGTCCCCTCCTACTCGCCCGAGAACCGCCCCGCCAACGCGAGCTGGGGCACGCTCAACGCGGCCATGGACCTCTCCGCCGCCCGGCACGCCCTGCGGACGGCCGCCGCCTACCACCCCGGCACCCCCGACGCCGACCGCTGGCAGGCCCTCGCCGACCGCCTCCCACCGCACCGGATCAACGCCGACGGCGCCCTAGCCGAATGGGCGTGGCCCGGCCTGGCGGACGCCTACGACCACCGCCACCTCAGCCACCTCTACGCCGTCTGGCCGCTGGACGAGATCGACCCCCACGACACCCCGGACCTGGCCGCCGCCGCCCACCGCGCCCTCGCGTTGCGCGGCGCGGAGAACGACTCGGCCCACGGCCACCTCCACCACGCCCTGATCGCGGCCCGCCTCGGCGACGGCGACCGCGTCGGCCGCGCCCTTCGGAACGTACTGGAGGGCGACTACTTCCACGCCTCCCTGATGAGCGCCCACTACCCGGACCGGAACGTCTACAACGCCGACGCCGCCCACGCCCTGCCCGCCGTACTGGTCGAGACGCTGGTGCGGTCCACCCCGGACCGGCTGGTCCTGCTGCCCGCGCTCCCGCCGGCGTACCCGGAGGGCGAACTGCGCGGGATCCGTACCCGGTTCGGGGCCGAAGTCGACCTGGCCTGGAGCCCTGACGCGGCCACGGCGCTGCTGCGTCCCACCCGCACCCTCCGCGTCGACCTGAGGACTCCCTCCTGCGCACGGCCGCTCGACCTGGTCGCCGGAGAGGCCCGCGCCCTCGATCTGAGGACGTGGTGACCCCCCGCAACTCCCCCCACCCATGGAAGGGACACCACCATGGCAACACGCACCCGGAGCAGGCTCTCCACGGCGCTGCTCGCGCCCGCCCCTCGCCCTCGGCGCCACCGTCGGCCTCGCCTCCGCCCCTGCCCAGGCCGCCGTCTGGAACTCCTGCGACCAGTGGGGCAACACCACGCTCAACGGCTACACGCTGTACAACAACATCTGGGGCTCCGGCACCGGCAGCCAGTGCATCTGGGCCAACTCCGGCACCAGCTGGGGCGTGTGGGCGAACCACCCCAACACGGGCGGCATCAAGTCCTACCCGAACGCCAAGAAGGTGGTCAACAAGCCGATCACCTCGCTCGCCTCGCTCACCAGCGGCTACAACGTCACCGTCCCGTCCTCCGGCGCGTACAACACCTCGTACGACATCTGGGACACCGGCTACAAGTACGAGGTCATGCTCTGGGTCAACAAGACCGGGGCCGTCGGCCCGCTCGGCAGCTCCCAGGGCAGCGTCACCCTAGGCGGCTCGACCTGGAGCGTCTACAAGGGCAACAACGGCTCGAACGACGTCTTCTCGTTCATCCGCAGCTCCAACTCCAGTTCCGGCACGGTGAACATCCTGCCCATCCTGAAGTGGATCAAGGACACCAAGGGCTGGTTCGGCAACGTGACCATCGGGGACGTGCAGTTCGGCTACGAGATCACGTCGTCGTCCGGCGGACTGGACTTCACCACCAACAGCCTCACGGTCAGCAGCAGCTGACCCGGGGCCCATGAGTGTGCGGCCGGTCCCGCATAGGGGAGGGACCGGCCGCACGTCCGTGTCCGGGCCGCGCTACCCGGCGAACGGCAGCTCGGCTCCGTCCCGCAGGAACAGCGGGATCCGGTCCAGCGGGGCGTCGACCGTCACGGCCGTACCGCCCGCGTACTCCCGGCCGGTCCACGCGTCGGTCCACCGCGCGCCCGCCGGGAGGTACGCGGTGCGGGCCGTGGCCCCGGCCGTCAGCACCGGGGCGACCAGCAGGTCCCGGCCGAGGAGGTAGGAGTCGTCCGCCGTCCACGCCGTCTGGTCCGCGGGGAACTCCAGGAACAGCGGCCGCATCACCGGCAGCCCCTCCTCGTGGGCCTCCCGCATGACCTCCAGCACGTACGGCTTCAGGCGCTCGCGCAGCCGCAGGTACTTCTCCAGGACGGGGTACGCCCGCTCGCCGTACGACCAGACCTCGTTGGGGCCGCCGGTCATCTCCGGGCCCAGCGGCATGCCCGGGTCCCGGAAGCCGTGCAGCCTCATCAGCGGGGACAGCGCGCCGAACTGGAACCAGCGCACGAGCAGCTCCTGGTAGGCGGGATCGTCCGGGTCGCCGCCGTGGAAGCCGCCGATGTCGGTGTTCCACCAGGGGATCCCGGACAGTGCGGTGTTCAGGCCGGCCGCGATCTGGCGGCGCAGGGTCGCGAAGTCGGTGCCGATGTCACCGGACCACAGGGCGGCGCCGTGGCGCTGACTGCCCGCCCACGCCGAGCGGTTGAGGGTGATCACCTCGTCCACGCCGGCGGCGCGCAGGCCCTCCTCGAAGGCGCGGGAGTTCTCCGCCGGATAGAGGTTGCCGACCTCCAGGCCGGGGCCCGCCCAGTAGCGCAGGTTCTCGGCGAAGCCCGGCTTCAGCTCCGGCTCGCAGGCGTCCAGCCAGAACGCCGTGATGCCGTACGGGTCCAGGTAGTTCTCCTTGATCCTGGACCACACGAACGCGCGTGCCTCGGGGTTGGTGGCGTCGTAGAAGGCCACCTGGACGGTGGAGGCGACCTGCTTGTCCGGCCATTCGGCGTGCGCCATCGGGCCGTACTGGGTGCCGATGAAGTAGCCGCGCTGCTCCATCACCGGGTGGTTCTCGCTCAGCGGGGACACCGACGGCCAGACGGACACCACCAGCTTGATGCCGAGGTCCGCCAGCTCGCGCACCATCGCCGCCGGGTCCGGCCACTCCTCGGGGTCGAACTTCCACTCGCCCAGGTGGGTCCAGTGGAAGAAGTCGCAGACGATCGCGTCGATGGGCAGATTCCGCCGCTTGTACTCCCGGGCCACCTCGAGGAGTTCGTCCTGGGTGCGGTAGCGCAGCTTGCACTGCCAGAAGCCGGCCGCCCACTCGGGCAGCATGGGCGTACGTCCGGTCACCGCGCTGTAGCGGCGCTGGGCGTCGCCCGGGGAGCCCGCGGTGATCCAGTAGTCGATCTGGCGGGCGGAGTCCGCCACCCAGCGGGTGCCGTTCCCGGCCAGCTCCACGCGGCCGATGGCCGGGTTGTTCCACAGCAGGGTGTAGCCGCGGCTGGAGGTGAGCACGGGGATGGTGACCTCGGCGTTGCGCTGGACCAGGTCGACGACCAGCCCCTTCTGGTCCAGCCGGCCGTGCTGGTGCTGGCCGAGGCCGTACAGCCTCTCGTCGTCGTAGGCGGAAAAGCGCTGCTCCAGGCGGTGGTGGCCGTTGCCGACGGCGGTGTAGAGGCGGGAGCCGGGCCACCAGAAGTGGGCCCGCTCCTCCGCCAGCAGCTCCGTGAGGTCGTCCGTGCGCAGGAAGCGGACCAGGCCCGCGGCGTCGACGTCGACCGTGAGCGCGCCGACGGTCAGGCGCCCCCGGCCGTCCTCGATCTTGACGGTGCTCTCGGTGGCCGGCGCGTGGGCCAGGAGCGCGCCGGGCAGGCCGTCCAGGACCGGGCCCCCGAGCCGGGCGCGCACCCGGACCGCGTCCGGCCCCCACGGCTCGATGCGTACGGTCTCCTGGCGGCCGCTCCACTCCAGCACGCCGTCCCGGTCGCGGAACATGCCGACCGTGGGGGAGGACTGGGCGAGGCTGACCGGGCCGTGCGGGGGCTGGGTCTCGGCATGCTGGTTCACCGGGTTCCTCCGAGGATGCCCCGCCCTTCAGAGCGGGGAGGAATGGGACGGGCCGGTATGCTCTCCGGCGTGCTGAGCGAGAACCAAGCTGGCACAGCAACTCCTTCGCTTGCAGTGCCAAACCGGGCTGGTTACACCCCGGCTGGTGTTGATCGTGTAAGACCTGCTGGTCCGCTGGATCCGCAGGCGACGTGAGCCAGGAATCTCCCTGCTTCAGCTGGGAGAGGGTTCAAGAGTGCTCCTTGAAGGAGTGGGTGGGGGCGGAGGCGTCCTGGGCGGGCCGGGGCCGGAGCGGACCGGTGTCAGGAGCCGGAGTGGACCGGCCCCGAACTCGCCCGGACCGTCAACTCGGGCGCGATGAGCACCACTTCGTCCGTGCCGTGCCCGTCGAGCTTGGCCACCAGGTGCGCGACGGCGTGCCGGCCCATCTCCTGGGCGGGGATGCCCACCGAGGTCAGGCGCACCGAGGCCTGGACGGCGACCTGGTCCGGGCAGATCGCGACCACCGACACGTCCTCGGGGACCGCGCGGCCCTGCTGGCGCAGCAGGGCGAGCAGGGGTTCGACGGCGGACTCGTTCTGCACGACGAAGCCGGTGGTGCCGGGGCGCTCGTCGAGTATCCGGGCCAGGGTCACCGCCATCGCGTCGTACCCGCCCTCGCACGGGCGGTGCAGCAGGCCCAGGCCCAGCTCGCGGGCCCGGGAGCGCAGACCGTCGAGGGTGCGCTCGGCGAAGCCGGTGTGCCGTTCGTAGACCGCGGGCGCCTCGCCGATGACGGCGATGTCACGGTGCCCGAGCAGTGCCAGGTGCTCCACGCACAGCGCGCCCGTCGCACCCCAGTCCAGGTCCACGCAGGTCAGCCCGGTGGTTTCGGCGGGCAGCCCGATCAGGACCGACGGCTGGTCGGTCCCGCGCAGCAGCGGCAGCCGTTCGTCGTCCAGCTCGACGTCCATCAGGATCATGGCGTCGGCGAGTCCGCTGCCGGTGACCCGGCGCACCGCGTCGGGGCCCTCCTCACCGGTGAGCAGCAGCACGTCGTAGCCGTGCGTGCGGGCGGTGGTCGCCACGGCGATGGCGATCTCCATCATCACCGGCACGTACATGTCGGTACGCAGCGGGATCATCAGGGCGATGATGTTGGACCTGCTGCTCGCCAGGGCGCGGGCGCCCGCGTTCGGGTGGTAGCCGAGCTCCCGGATGCTCTCCTCGACCCGCTGGCGGGTGCTCGCGGAGATGGACCGCTTGCCGCTGAGGACGTAGCTCACCGTGCTCGCCGAGACTCCGGCGTGCTGGGCGACCTCGGCGAGGGTGACCATCCAGCTCTCCAAGTTTTGTGAAGCGCTTCGACAGTGCGCGGTGCTGACATCGGGGCGTGAGAGTGGTTCGACAGTAACCCCGGCGAGGGTGGGTGTCCATAGCCTGTCGAAGCGCTTCGATTGTTTTCTTCCCTGGGTCCGGGGCGGGCCATCCGAACGGAGTACGCGAGTGGTCGTCACGCCCCGCACACAGGATGCTGGGGGTGGCATCACGCCGAAACAGACGGTGGACTGCGAGCGTCCGTACGCGTGGGGTGGTGGATCCGCCCGGTATCGGGTACATACGATCCAGTAGCACCGGTCGGTAACGTACCGCCCCCACATCCCTCTTCGCGGCGAGGTGAGCCTCATGTCCGCACCAACGTCCAACAAGCCCACCGTCACCGAGCGCGAGGCCCGCCAGGTGGCGGAGGCCGCCCGGGAGCAGGACTGGCGCAGGCCCAGCTTCGCCAAGGAGCTGTTCCTCGGCCGCTTCCGGCTCGACCTCATACATCCGCACCCGCTGCCGGCCGCCGACGACGCCCAGCGCGGCGAGGAGTTCCTGGCCAAGCTCCGCGACTTCTGCGAGACGAAGATCGACTCGGCCCGCATCGAGCGCGACGCGCGGATCCCGGACGAGGTCATCACCGGGCTCAAGGAGCTCGGCGCCCTCGGCATGAAGATCGACACCAAGTACGGCGGCCTCGGCCTGACCCAGGTCTACTACAACAAGGCACTCGCCCTGGCCGGCTCCGCCAGCCCCGCGATCGGCGCGCTGCTCTCCGCGCACCAGTCGATCGGTGTACCGCAGCCGCTGAAACTCTTCGGCACCCAGGAGCAGCGGGACACCTTCCTGCCGCGCTGCGCCCGCACCGACATCTCCGCCTTCCTGCTCACCGAGCCGGACGTCGGCTCCGACCCGGCGCGCCTGGCGACCATGGCGGTCCCGGACGGCGACGACTACATCCTCGACGGGGTCAAGCTCTGGACGACCAACGGGGTCGTGGCCGACCTCCTCGTCGTCATGGCGCGCGTGCCGAAGTCGGAGGGCCACCGGGGCGGCATCACCGCCTTCGTCGTCGAGGCCGCCTCCGAGGGCATCACGGTGGAGAACCGCAACGCCTTCATGGGCCTGCGCGGCATCGAGAACGGCGTCACCCGCTTCCACCGGGTCCGGGTTCCGGCCGCCCACCGCATCGGCGCCGAGGGTCAGGGCCTGAAGATCGCCCTGACCACCCTGAACACCGGCCGACTGTCCCTGCCGGCGATGTGCGCGGGCGCGGGCAAGTGGTGCCTGAAGATCGCCCGCGAGTGGTCCGCGGCGCGCGAGCAGTGGGGCAAGCCGGTCGCGCTGCACGAGGCGGTCGGCTCCAAGATCTCCTTCATCGCGGCCACCACCTTCGCGCTGGAGGCGGTGCTCGACCTGTCGTCCCAGATGGCCGACGAGAACCGCAACGACATCCGCATCGAGGCCGCCCTCGCCAAGCTCTACGGCTCCGAGATGGCCTGGCGGATGGCCGACGAACTGGTCCAGATCCGCGGCGGCCGCGGCTTCGAGACGGCCGCGTCCCTCGCCGCCCGCGGGGAACGCGCGGTGCCCGCCGAGCAGATGCTGCGCGACCTGCGCATCAACCGCATCTTCGAGGGCTCCACCGAGATCATGCACCTGCTGATCGCGCGCGAGGCGGTCGACGCCCACCTCTCGGTCGCCGGCGACCTCATCGACCCGGACAAGACCCTCTCGGACAAGGCGAGGGCGGGCGCGAACGCGGGCGTCTTCTACGCCAAGTGGCTGCCCAAGCTGGTCGCGGGCCCGGGCCAGCTCCCGCGCTCGTACGCCGAGTTCCACCCGCCCGGGCACCTCGACCTCTCCGGCCATCTGCGCTACGTCGAACGCCACGCCCGCAAGCTCGCCCGCTCCACCTTCTACGCCATGTCCCGCTGGCAGGGCCGGATGGAGACCAAGCAGGGCTTCCTCGGCAGGGTCGTCGACATCGGCGCCGAACTGTTCGCGATGAGCGCGGCCTGCGTCCGCGCCGAGCTCCTGCGCTCCCAGGGCGACCACGGCCGCGAGGCCTACCAGCTCGCCGACGCCTTCTGCCGCCAGTCCCGCATCCGCGTCGCCGAACTCTTCGACCGCCTGTGGACCAACACCGACGACCTCGACCGCAAGGTCGTCAAGGGCGTCCTCGGCGGCGCCTACGCCTGGCTGGAGGAAGGGGTCATCGACCCGTCGGACGACGGCCCCTGGATCGCGGCGGCGGACCCCGGCCCGAGCGAACGGGAGAACGTGCACCGCCCGATCAGGTGACGGCCGGCCGCGGCCACGACACGCGGTACGGCCACCTGTCGGCGATCTCCACCGGTCACCCGCCGGCGATCTCCACCGGCCGCCCGGAGGCATCGGCCACCGGGCGGCCGACCGCGTCCGCCGGCGGGGGCGCGCCGTGCCGCGTCCCCGGCGCGGCGACCGGCGACTCGTTCCCCCTCCGGGAGGGACTCGCTGTCCGTTCGGGGAGCCGCTGCCGCCACAATGGGGGAATGAGCGACAGTCCAGCCCCTCTCGCCGACCCGCACCTCGTCTTCGACCCCGTCGCCGGGGACGGGCCCAAGGACGTGGTGGTCCTCGGGTCCACCGGGTCCATCGGCACCCAGGCCATCGACCTCGTACTGCGCAACCCGGACCGCTTCCGGGTCACCGGGCTCTCCGCCAACGGCGGACGGGTCGGTCTCCTCGCCGAGCAGGCGTACCGGCTGCGGGTGCGGACCGTCGCCGTGGCCCGCGAGGACGTCGTACCGGCCCTGCGCGAGGCGCTCGCCGCGCAGTACGGGACGTCCGAGCCGCTCCCCGAGATCCTCGCCGGACCGGACGCGGCCTCCCAGCTCGCCGCCTCCGACTGCCACACCGTCCTCAACGGCATCACCGGCTCCATCGGCCTCGCCCCGACCCTCGCCGCCCTGGAGGCGGGCCGCACCCTCGCGCTCGCCAACAAGGAGTCGCTCATCGTCGGCGGCCCGCTGGTCAAGGCGCTCGCCAAGCCCGGTCAGATCATCCCGGTGGACTCCGAGCACGCCGCCCTCTTCCAGGCGCTCGCGGCGGGGACACGGGCCGACGTGCGCAAGCTGGTCGTCACCGCCTCCGGCGGGCCCTTCCGCGGCCGGACCAAGGCCCAGCTCGCCGACGTCACCGTCGAGGACGCCCTCGCCCACCCCACCTGGGCGATGGGTCCGGTGATCACGGTCAACTCCGCCACTCTGGTCAACAAGGGGCTGGAGGTCATCGAGGCACACCTGCTGTACGACATTTCCTTCGATCGCATTGAGGTCGTCGTGCATCCGCAGTCGTATGTCCACTCGATGGTTGAGTTCACCGATGGATCCACCCTCGCCCAGGCGACGCCCCCCGACATGCGCGGGCCCATCGCCATCGGCCTGGGCTGGCCCGAACGCGTTCCCGACGCCGCGCCCGCCTTCGACTGGAGCAACGCGTCGACCTGGGAGTTCTTCCCGCTCGACAACGAGGCCTTCCCCTCCGTGGGGCTCGCCCGGCACGTGGGCCGGCTCGCCGGCACCGCCCCGGCCGTGTTCAACGCGGCCAACGAGGAGTGCGTCGACGCGTTTCTGCGCGGCACACTGCCCTTCAGCGGGATCATGGAGACCGTGACACAAGTGGTCGAGGAACACGGCACACCCCGCACGGGAACTACCCTGACGGTGCCGGACGTCCTCGAAGCGGAGACCTGGGCCCGCGCCAGGGCCCGGGAACTGACAGCGCGGACGGCGACAGCGGAGGCGCGTGCATGACGTCCTTGATGATGATCCTCGGCATAGTCGTCTTCGTGGTGGGCCTGCTGGTCTCGATCGCGTGGCACGAGCTGGGGCATCTGTCCACCGCCAAGCTCTTCGGCATCCGCGTGCCGCAGTACATGGTGGGATTCGGCCCGACGCTCTGGTCCCGCAGGAAAGGCGAGACGGAATACGGCATCAAGGCCATCCCGTTCGGCGGCTACATCCGCATGATCGGCATGTTCCCGCCGGGCGACGACGGCCGGATCACCGCCCGCTCCACCTCGCCCTGGCGCAGCATGATCGAAGACGCCCGCTCGGCGGCCTTCGAGGAACTCGGCCCCGGTGACGAGAAGCGCCTGTTCTACACACGTGCCCCGTGGAAGCGGGTCATCGTGATGTTCGCAGGCCCCTTCATGAACCTGATCCTCGCGGTCGCGCTGTTCCTGACCGTCCTCATGGGCTTCGGCATCTCGCAGCAGACGACCACCGTCAGCTCGGTCTCCCAGTGCGTCATCGCGCAGAGCGAGAACCGCGACAACTGCACGAAGTCCGACGCCCCGGCGCCGGCCGCGGCCGCGGGCCTGAAGGCGGGCGACAAGATCGTCTCCTTCAACGGGATGAAGACCGACAACTGGAACCAGCTGTCCGACCTGATCCGCGCCAACCCCGGCAAGGAGGTGTCGATCGTCGTCGACCGCAAGGGCCAGGACGTCACCCTGCACGCGAAGATCGCCACCAACCAGGTCGCCAAGAAGGACTCCCACGGCCAGATCGTGCAGGGGCAGTACGTCAGCGCCGGCTTCCTCGGCTTCAGCGCCGCCACCGGCATCGTCCGCCAGGACTTCGGCCAGTCCGTGACCTGGATGGGCGACCGGCTGGGCGAGGCCGTCCACTCCATCGCGAGCCTGCCCGGCAAGGTGCCGGCCCTGTGGAACGCGGCCTTCGACGGCGCTCCCCGCCAGCCCGACTCCCCGATGGGCGTGGTCGGCGCGGCCCGCGTCGGCGGCGAGATCTTCACCCTGGACATCCCGCCCACCCAGCAGCTGGCCATGGCCCTGATGCTGGTCGCCGGCTTCAACCTCTCCCTGTTCCTGTTCAACATGCTCCCGCTGCTCCCGCTGGACGGTGGGCACATCGCGGGGGCGCTGTGGGAGTCGCTGCGGCGGAATCTGGCGAGGGTGCTGCGCCGGCCGGACCCGGGTCCGTTCGACGTGGCGAAGCTGATGCCGGTGGCCTATGTGGTGGCGGGCGTCTTCGTCTGCTTCACGATCCTCGTCCTGATCGCTGACGTAGTTAACCCGGTCAAAATCTCCTAGCGGACCCCTGACGAAGGCGGCCGGACGGGTCTCCCGTCCGGCCGCCTTCCAATGAGTGGGTTTTGACGGGTGGGATGTGCTGGGGCACATGGACGTGCCGTAATCTCGATGCCTGGAGCCCGCCGCTGAACGAGGCCGGACCTTGATCCACGACTTGGGGTTGCACAGCAGATGACTGCGATTTCTCTCGGCATGCCGTCCGTTCCGACCAAGCTCGCCGAGCGCCGCAAGAGCCGGCAGATCCAGGTCGGCTCCGTGGCGGTGGGCGGGGACGCGCCGGTGTCGGTGCAGTCGATGACGACGACGCGTACGTCGGACATCGGCGCCACCTTGCAGCAGATCGCGGAGCTGACGGCTTCGGGCTGCCAGATCGTGCGGGTGGCGTGTCCGACGCAGGACGACGCGGACGCGCTG